>NZ_JAJAFY010000002.1:0-261722 GCF_025384885.1 Photorhabdus kleinii | reverse complement strand
GGTAATTCTTATCCATATTGCTCAGGCTTTAGAGCTACCGTTTATGCCGGTTGTTTTTCCAACACAGTTGATTTTGCGTGTTGATTATCCAGATAACACGGCGAGGTTTATTAATCCACTCAATGGTGAAGCGTTAAGTGAATATGTGCTTGATGTGTGGCTTAAAGGTAACATTAGTCAGACAGCTAAATTAGCAGCCGATGATTTGCAAGGAGCTGATAACGCCAGCATTGTACGTAAAGTGCTGGATACAATAAAAGTCGCGTTAATGGACGAAGGGCAAATGGAACTGGCACTGAGAACGAGTGAAGCTGTGCTGATATTTGATCCCGATAACCCCTATGAAATACGTGATAGGGGGCTGATTTATGCGGAACTTGATTGTAATCATATTGCGGTTTCTGATTTAAATTATTTTGTGGAGCACTGCCCGGAGGACCCGGTGGCAGAAATGGTCAGAATGCAGATATACTCCATTCAGCAGCAATGCCTTGTTTTACATTGAAATATTGTTTTGTATTGAAATATTGTTTTGTATTGAAATATTGTTTTGCACTGATGAATAGCGCACTGCACTGATTTATCTCATTAATTTATTGGTCCCTAACGGAAGGTATAAGTATGCAACAGAAAGTGGTTCATATTGGTGATATCAAGGTCGCGAATGATCTACCGTTTGTTCTCTTTGGTGGTATGAATGTCCTTGAGTCACGGGATTTGGCCATGAGTATTTGTGAGCACTATGTGACAGTGACACAAAAATTGGGCATTCCTTATGTTTTCAAAGCCTCCTTTGATAAAGCAAACCGATCATCAATTCACTCTTACCGCGGCCCCGGTCTGGAAGAGGGAATGAAGATTTTTCAGGAATTGAAACAAACTTTCGGTGTGAAAATCATCACTGACGTGCATGAGTCGGCACAGGCCCAGCCAGTGGCGGAAGTGGTTGATGTTATCCAACTGCCAGCATTTCTGGCGCGTCAGACTGATTTAGTTGAGGCGATGGCGCGTACCGGCGCGGTAATCAACGTTAAAAAACCCCAGTTTATTAGCCCGGGTCAGATGGGAAATATTGTGGATAAATTCAAAGAAGGCGGCAACGATCAGGTGATCTTATGTGACCGTGGCAGCAACTTTGGTTATGACAATTTGGTGGTGGATATGTTGGGCTTCAATGTTATGGCTCAGGCGACGGGGGGGCATCCGGTCATTTTTGATGTCACCCATTCACTCCAATGCCGCGATCCATTTGGTGCTGCGTCTGGTGGTCGTCGTGCTCAGGTTGCTGAACTGGCGCGTGCGGGAATGGCAGTCGGCATTGCTGGCCTGTTCCTTGAAGCTCATCCTGATCCTGCGAATGCGAGGTGTGATGGTCCATCAGCATTGCCGTTGGCAAAACTTGAACCATTTTTGAGCCAGATGAAAGCAATTGATGATGTGGTGAAAAGCTTCCCTCAACTGGATACCAGTAAATAAAGTGGCTTTTTGATGCCATGACATCAAATGATGACGAGATTTGGTGATGAATAGATTTGGCGCTGGTTTACAGCGCCATGATTTTAAAAAAAGAGTTATTGAAAAAAGAGTTATTGGAAACAGAGCTAGCAAACTTTTATCTGGCAATTTCAGCTATCCATTTTGCCATTGAAATTCAACTCTTCCATTGCTCGTGGTAATGTCGCATGGAAGCTAAGGTGATTTTCAACCAACTGGATTCTGGCTCTGGCCAATGTTTTTAACGGCTGAAATGGAATATCACAAACAGCAATATATTTATCCTTACCCACTTCATCAATAAAACGTTGGAAAGCATGCAGCCCACCCGCATCCAGTACTGGCACGGCATCCCATTGCATGAGGATTGTCTGATAATTGGCGCTTTCTTCCTTTAATTCTGTGAAGATACGTTCAGCGGCGGCAAAGAATAGCGGGCCATTGATACGAACAACCAGCAGAGCTTTATCGACATTTGTTTGTGGCAATTGACTGATGCGAGTCATATTGGCTATCCGACGCATAAACAGCAGTGAAGCTAATACGATACCAATCGTAATAGCGATAACCATGTCAAACAGTACTGTGAGCGACATACAAAGTACCAGCACAATAATGTCATCCCTTGGTGCACGGCGGATCAGATCGATAACTTTATGTATTTCGCTCATATTCCAGGCGACCATGAGCAACAAGGCGGACATAGCGGCCAGAGGAAGATAGGAGAGCATGGGGGCCAATGCCAGTAAAGTCAATAAGACGAGCAGAGAGTGAACAATGGCTGAAACCGGTGATGTCGCGCCGGCCCTGATATTTGCGGCTGAGCGGGCGATTGCGGCGGTAGCTGTAATACCACCGAAGAATGGCACGACAATATTTCCCAATCCTTGGCCAATCAATTCACTGTTTGAGTGATGCTTCTTACCGGTCATACCATCTAAAACCACGGCACAAAGCAGTGATTCAATCGCGCCTAACATTGCCATTGAAAAGGCGGCGGGTAATAGGGCTGAAATTGTTGCCCAACTGATATTAACCTGATGAGCATCCATATCAGGTAAATGCCACGGTAAAACAAATTGCGGTAGGATGGGTGGGATGCCTTGTCCTTGTGTACCGTCATTCAATATATAACTAAATTCAGAACCAATAGTAGCAACATGTTGATCGAATAAGTTCATGATCCCCATTACAGCAGTTCCTGCAATGAGAGCAGGAAGATGCCCGGGTAATTTCAGCCCAAGCTTAGGCCAATAAATCAGAACGGCAAGTGTCGTCAGGCCAATCAGCGTATCACTCAAATACAGCGTTGGCAGAGCTTGAAACAGAACCGCAACCTTATTGATATAATTCTCTGGCATATGTTCCAATTGCAGACCAAAAAAATCTTTTACTTGCATGGTTGCGATAGTTATCGCGATCCCAGAAGTAAAACCGAGTGTTACGGGTAGCGGAATATACTCGATCAATTTACCAACGCGGGCTAACCCCATCACCAGCAAAATAATGCCTGACATTAATGTTGCAATGAGCAAACCACTCAGACCAAATTGTTGAGAGACCGGATAGAGAATGACAACGAAAGCGGCGGTAGGGCCGGAAACACTATAGCGTGAACCGCCGGTTATCGCGATAACTATCCCGGCAATTGCGGCGGTGTAAAGCCCATATTGTGGCGCGACACCACTCCCGATGGCTAGCGCCATCGCGAGCGGGATGGCGATAATACCGACAGTAATACCGGCAATAATATCTTTAGTTAAACGAGCAAAAGAGTAAGATTCCTTCCAACAAGCATCAATTACAGCACTAAACGGCCGTATACCGTTCATTCTACGAGTTTTCATCTGTGCATAAACCAAAAATATAGAGGGAAAAAGCAATAAGGTTGTTACAACCAAATTGCAAGACCGAATTGTAAAAATAGTGCTTTTAGTTCAAAGCGATAGCGCTATAGATCAAACTTAATGTTAATAGCTTAACGTCAGGAAAGTGAAAAGTAAAAGGGAGAATAGTGTTCTTATCACCATAAAATAGGCTGAAACCGATTCTATTAAGTGTCTATTCTTATTGGTGAATATTATTGAATTAACTTCATAAAGAATTTAATTAATATTTTTAAAATTGAAGCTATTTGGATTCACATAATTGATTGTAATTTTTAATTGTTATTGTTAGAAAGTTAAATAATTAATTATGCATTCACCACAAGTATTGATTATGACTGAATTAAACTAGCTGTATTGAATGTTTTTACGCATAATATTTTTTTATTTAATTTTTGGGTGTAATTTAACCAATGCTTTGATATCTCTTAAATATTAGATTAATAATTTGACAGATATAAGAACTCACCCTATTATTTAGGGTGACTCATAGAATTAGATTGAACAAGTGAATTGAAAATAGGTAAGCTAAAAATATATACGTTAATAATATATAAATTAAAAATGTTTTTTTGTTTAGATAATATTTATTCTGAATGCTTTATTTAAAGTAGGGATTACTGTTGGAAAATATCTTTTAGATAAGGTGGGAATGTTTAAATGCACAAATATGATAGCAAAATACTTATTATTGGTTCATCAAGTGAAATTGGGAATGCAATTTGCCAGCATGCGGTTGCAAGTGGTTATCAGGTATTAGGCACTTCACGTAAACCGCGTAATGAAGAAATTTATTTAGATGTTATGTCGGATAACAGTGTTAGAGAAGCCATTAGCATTGCCATTGAAAAAATAAAATGTATTGATGCGGTTATTTATACGCCGGCAATGTCATTGGATGGCTTATTACATGCTCAAGATATTGAGGGTTGGCATGATGTTTTTAATGTCAACTTATTTGGTGCAGCAAGAGTAGCAAAATATTTGCTGCCACATTTTATGAAGAATCGTAATGGCGTGATGCAATTTATTTCTTCTACGGCAAGTTTACGTGTAGAGACAGGCGCCATCGCTTATTCTTGTTCGAAAGCAGCCATGAATGCATTGGTAAAAAACATCTCTAATGACTACGGTCGTTTTAATGTTAGGGCCTACACTGTAATGCCGGGATATGTTGATGGTGGTATGTTGCGTCATATTTCTCCAGAAAAGAAGATGGAATTCGCTAGAAGCACTGCATTAAAACGAATGGCAGGTGTTAATGAAATTGCCAGTTTTTGTGTGGGGACGTTGAGTACATCAACCTATATCACAGGAACATCTCTTTGCATTGATGGGGGATTAAGTGGTTAATAACAATATTATATACCCTATGGATTTCAAGATGCATCGCGACGGCAAGGGAACGAATCCCCGGGAGCATAGCGAACTATGTGACCGGGGTGAGTGAGTGCCGCCAACAAAGAGGCAACTTGAAAGATGACGGGTATAAATCGTGATCCGCAAGCATGCGTTCATCAATTAGCTGGAATAGCGGGTTGGATTTATAATAAATGTATTTCTTTACCTGGCCTAATATTGCCAATCGCTTTAATGAGAAAAGGTTATTGGTTATTATTTCAATGTTGGTTACGCTATTTGGAATAGAAGCTGAAACTGATTATCAGATATCTTTATTTTATATCGTTTATGAGTTATTTTTTTGGGTAAATGAGAGTCTATCCCAATAGGCGTAATTGTTGCAGGCAATTTCAAGATGCATCGCGACGGAAATGGAGCGAATTCCCGGGAGCGTTTAATTTTTATGAAAGAAAAATAACAATTTGGAGGTGAAGAAAATGGTTATATTAGGTATCAGTGGCCTTCCTAATGCTCAACGTTTTCTGCGAGAGAATAATCCAGAGGTAAGTAAATTAGACGAACGTATTTGCCAGGGAGTCGATAGTGCGGCCTGTGTGATTATTGATGGAAAAATTGTTGCAGCGGCGGCGGAAGAGCGCTTTACGGGAGAGAAAGGAACAGGGCGGTTTCCTGCTAATGCCATTAATTATTGTTTAGCGGAAGCAGGTCTTATGCAAGATGATATACAGGTTATTGCTCACGGTTTTAATTATGATAATTATCGCCGATTTTTCATGTCTAATGAAGCGTTATTCGAGGAGGTTTTTAGTGGAAAAACCGTGATTAATGCATTAGCTGATAAGGGATGGCAGAATATTGAATCACGTTTTCAGGGGGTAGATCACCATCTAGCTCATGCGGCATCAGCCTTTTATCCCAGTGGCTTCCCGTCTGCGCTGTGTGTCATTTCAGACGGTATGGGCGAAATAGAATCTTTAAGTGTTTATCTTGCTAAAGGCCAGCAATTCCAGAAATTGTACAGTCAGCCAACTAGTTCTTCATTAGGAATATTTTATTCTATCTGTACCCGATTCCTTGGTTTTGTATTTAATAGTGATGAATATAAAGTCATGGGACTTGCTGCGTATGGTAACCCTGAGCGATACCGCGATATTTTTAATGAATTAGCGCAATTCGATGCAGAGAGCGGAACGATACAGATAAACTGGTTACCGCAAGCATTTGACAATGCGGAATATGGTTTTCCCGGTGCAATGGCACAACTTAGCGATATGTTTGGTTTTACACCGAGAAGTGAAGATAACATTTTGCTGGATGTTCATCAGGATTTTGCTGCTGGATTACAGGAGAAATTTACACTGTTGCTGAAACAGTTAGTGACCTATTGGCTGCAAAAAACCGGTGAAACGTCACTCTGTTTTGCTGGAGGATCATTCTTAAACTGCAAAGCAAACCAAGTTCTTTGTCAACTTGATGGGGTGGAAAACGTCTTTATCCAACCGGCATCGGGTGATGATGGTTCGGCCTTGGGGGCTGCGCTTTTTGTGGCTGGTGGCTACCACAATGATGTAGATCCTTGCTTTAATCCTTATCTTGGCCCACGCTTCTCCACCGATGAAGTCCGCAATGTATTATTCCGACATGGTGGCAATGCGGGAATGAAATGGCGTTATTTGGGATTGAATGATGATTATTTTGTTTCTGCGGCTAAAGATATCGCAGAAGATAAAATCATTGCCTGGTTCCATGGTCGAATGGAATTTGGTCCGAGGGCACTTGGCAACCGTTCGATTCTAGCTTTGCCAACAGGTGAAAGAATAAAGGATAGGATTAATAGTACAGTGAAATTCCGTGAGGCTTTCCGACCATTTGCCCCGGCAATTTTGGATGAGGATTGCGACACTATTTTTGAGACGCGTAATTTAATGCCGACTCGATATATGCTTTGCACCGCCAAAGTAAAACCAGAAATGATGGGGCCGGTGTCTGGTATTGTTCATGCTGATGGAACGGCGCGTATTCAGCTTGTTGAACGTACTTTTAACGCAACTTTTTGGCGATTATTGAAAGAGGTACAGAAGATAACCGGTTATGGCTGTCTGGTGAATACTTCATTTAACATTCAGGGGCAGCCGCTTATTATGTCACCGGAAATTGCAATAGAAACGTTTTTGAAAACTTCACTGGAAAAACTTTATATTGAGGGGTTTGTTGTCTGGAAAGAATAACCCTGATGGCTTTCTGATTAAAATGTCAGTTAATTGATTTTGGGATCAAATGTGTTTCTTTGTCATTTTAAAAAATATCTGGAGATGATATTTGATGATGTAGAAACACATCCTGTCTATTTGCAAAACAAAGATTGTTTTACTGGCGGCTTTCTGACCGTTTATATGCAGCTGCTGAGTTTCTTGATGAGACACTTTTGTAAGTTTTGAGTGAGGGAATATCTGTGTTTGAATCTCTTGTATCGGTGTTGGGAAATGTTGTTAATTAATATTTTGCGGAGATTTCATTTTTTGGTGCAGAGGTAGCATTTTCGCTTTTTTGTCCTATCCAATTTTACTCAATTCTGGAAAGGATGAGCGGGGAGTCTATTTTTGCAAAAAAATTCTTACACCAGAGTTGGGAAAATGAAGGGTAATTGATTAAGTGATGGGGATTTGGTAATGGTATATCAATATGCTATCATGATATAGAATTGATATACATTATTTTGACATGACTCGGAGAACGCACCATGCACAATACCCAAGGAAAAACCACAGCCAGTTTCTTGATCCGCTTGCGTAGTCAGGATACGCCCACAGGGATCAGCGCCGGGACGCTTGATGAACTGGTTAAAGTCACTGGTATGAGTAAAACTGAGATCGCACACCTTGCCTTGCGCAACTTTGCAGATCGGTATCTACCGCACTACGAGAAAGATGACGGACCATTGAGCAATGAGCAGATCTGTGCCATCCGTGAGGCGAGCGCCGCTAGCGACATTGCGGATGATAACTTTACTCAACGCCTGTTCTGATCGAGAGGCAATGATGGCACAGCAGCACAAAACGATCAGGTTTATCCCCCTTGCCACTATCGGCAGCATTGTGTGGTGTCGGTTTCCTGAAAGCTTCGGGACGCCGGGACCGAAATCTCGACCGGCGTTAGTAATTGCTGTATCTCCGACTGATCACGCGGTGATTGTGGTCTACGGCACCTCGCAGAAAACCCATCAGATTTACCCTGGCGAATTTCTTATTCAGACAACGGACATAGATTTTGAACTGACAGGTCTTGCTTACGACACAAAATTCAATCTAAACCACGAAATAAAACTGTTTTATGATTCTAACTGGTTTGAAGTCGCGCCAGCTTGGCGTGCGTTGCCAATCCCTGTTACGCCACGTATGGGGACGTTACCAGCCAGCTACTACGATGTTGTGCGACAAGCCGCAGCATGCCTCAAAAAGTAGCTAGATTTATTGTTTTAATTGGAGGGTTATAAACCCTCCATCGTAGGCGTATACAAATAAAAAGCTCAAGTATTTTGAATTTAAGCTCTTCTTTAAAAATCTGCCGGTGAAAATTAGATTGCTATTCAATCTATTTCTATCGGTATTTGTGAAATAATACTCAGGCTAATAATTTACATAAGTATTATCATACATTAGAGAAGAGCGTGACTTTTTTAATTTAAACTTTTCATTAACAAATCTTGTTGATATGAAAATTTTACTTTGCTATTTTAACAGGTATTAAAACTGGAGCAGAAATTATATTGACGATCCACTCATTCACATTAACAGCCTTGAGCAGAAAATTCATATTATTATCATAATCCTAACGAAATTTACAGCTCAGGAGTCCGGTAGTCAGAATCTGAATTTTATGGATATTTTGTTACTTGCATTATCTTAATATAAAAATACAAGAAGTAAGAGTTGGTACGACCAGTTTGCAAAGATGGTTAAACAACAATTTAAGTTGAAATTACCCTATTAAATGGATGGTAAATATGACTAAAAAAATTTCATTCATTATTAACGGCCAGGTCGAAATCTTTCCTGAAAGTGATGATTTAGTGCAATCCATTGACTTTGGTGATAATAGTGTTTACCTGCCAATATTGAATGATTCTCATGTAAAAAACATTATTGATTATAATGAAAATAATAAATTACGGTTGCATAACATTGTCAATTTTCTCTATACGGTAGGGCAAAGATGGAAAAATGAAGAATATTCAAGACGCAGGACATATATACGTGACTTAAAAAAATATATGGGATATTCAGAAGAAATGGCAAAGCTAGAGGCCAACTGGATATCTATGATTTTATGTTCTAAAGGTGGCCTTTATGATGTTGTAAATAATGAGCTTGGTTCTCGCCATATCATGGATGAGTGGCTACCTCAGGATGAGAGTTATATTAGGGCTTTCCCAAAAGGTAAGTCTGTACATCTGTTGGCAGGTAATGTTCCATTATCTGGGATCATGTCTATATTGCGCGCAATTTTAACCAAGAATCAGTGTATTATAAAAACATCATCAACCGATCCTTTTACAGCTCATGCATTAGCGTTAAGCTTTATCGATGTAGACCCTAATCACCCGATAACGCGCTCTTTGTCTGTTGTATATTGGCAACATCAAGGGGATACATCACTCGCAAAAGAAATTATGCAACATGCGGATGTCATTGTTGCTTGGGGAGGAGAAGATGCGATTAATTGGGCTGTAGAACAGGCGCCACCTTATGTTGACGTGATTAAATTTGGTTCTAAGAAGAGTTTTTGCATTATTGATGACCCAGTTGACTTGACATCAGCAGCTACCGGTGCGGCTCATGATATTTGTTTTTACGATCAGCGAGCTTGTTTTTCCACCCAAAACATATACTACATGGGAAGTCATTATGAAGAATTTAAGCTAGCGTTGATAGAAAAACTTAATCTATATGCGCATATATTACCAAACGCCAAAAAAGATTTTGATGAAAAGGCGGCCTATTCTTTAGTCCAAAAAGAGAGCTTGTTTGCTGGATTAAAAGTAGAGGTGGATATTCATCAACGTTGGATGATTATTGAATCAAATGCAGGTGTGGAATTTAATCAACCACTTGGCAGATGTGTGTATCTTCATCACGTCGATAATATTGAGCAAATATTGCCTTATGTTCAAAAAAATAAGACGCAAACCATATCTATTTTTCCTTGGGAATCAGCATTTAAATATCGAGACGCATTAGCACTAAAAGGTGCAGAAAGGATTGTAGAAGCAGGGATGAATAACATATTTCGCGTTGGTGGATCTCATGATGGAATGAGACCGTTACAACGATTAGTGACATATATTTCTCATGAAAGGCCATCTAACTATACTGCTAAGGATGTTGCTGTTGAAATAGAACAGACTCGATTCCTGGAAGAAGATAAATTCCTTGTATTTGTCCCATAATAGGTAAAAAGTATGGAAAATAAATCCAAATATAAAACCATCGACCATGTTCTTTGTGTTGAAGGAAATAAAAAAATTCATGTTTGGGAAACGCTGCCAGAAGAAAACAGCTCAAAGAGAAAGAATACCATTATTATTGCGTCGGGCTTTGCCCGAAGGATGGATCATTTTGCTGGCCTGGCGGAATATTTATCGCAGAATGGGTTTCATGTGATTCGCTATGATTCACTTCACCACGTTGGGTTGAGTTCAGGGACAATTGATGAATTTACAATGTCTATAGGAAAACAGAGCCTATTAGCAGTTGTTGATTGGTTAAATACACGAAAAATAAATAACCGTGGTGTTTTGGCTTCAAGCTTGTCTGCACGGATAGTTTATGCAAGTCTATCTGAAATTAATGTTTCGTTTTTAATCACCGCGGTCGGTGTTGTTAACTTAAGATATACGCTTGAAAGAGCTTTAGGATTTGATTATCTCAGTTTACCCATTGATGAACTGCCGAATAATCTGGATTTTGAAGGCCATAAATTGGGTGCTGAAGTCTTTGCGAGAGATTGCTTTGATTTTGGCTGGGAAGATTTAACTTCTACAATCAATAGCATGATGTATCTTGATATACCGTTTATTGCTTTTACTGCAAATAATGACAATTGGGTAAAGCAAGATGAAGTTATCACATTGTTATCAAATATTCGTAGTAATCGATGCAAGATATATTCTTTGCTGGGAAGCTCTCATGACTTGGGTGAAAACTTAGTGGTCTTACGCAATTTTTATCAATCGGTTACGAAGGCCGCTATCGCGATGGATAATGATCGTCTGGATATTGATGTTGATATTATTGAACCATCATTTGAACATCTAACTATTGCGACAGTCAATGAACGTCGAATGAAAATTGAGATTGAAAATCAAGCGATTTCGCTGTCTTAAAACCTATTGGGATAGATATACCCTATGGATTTCAAGGTGTATCGCGACGGCAAGGGAGCGAATCCCCGGGAGCATAGATAACGATGTGACCGGGGTGAGTGAGTGCAGCCAACAAAGAGGCAACTTGAAAGATAACGGGTATGGTTAATACTATCACTCAAATAGCAATATAAGGACTCACTATGAAATTTGGAAACTTTTTGCTTACATACCAACCCCCCCAATTTTCTCAAACAGAAGTAATGAAACGTTTGGTTAAATTAGGTCGTATTTCTGAGGAGTGTGGTTTTGATACTGTATGGTTACTGGAGCACCATTTCACGGAGTTTGGTTTGCTTGGTAACCCTTATGTCGCTGCTGCGTATTTACTTGGTGCAACCAAAAAATTGAATGTAGGGACTGCGGCTATTGTTCTTCCCACAGCTCATCCAGTGCGCCAACTTGAAGATGTGAATTTATTGGATCAAATGTCAAAAGGACGATTTCGGTTTGGTATTTGTCGGGGGCTTTACAACAAAGACTTTCGCGTATTTGGCACAGATATGAATAACAGTCGCGCTTTAGCGGAATGCTGGTACGGGTTGATAAAAAATGGAATGACAGAGGGATATATGGAAGCTGATAATGAACATATCAAGTTCCATAAGGTAAAAGTAAACCCGACAGCATATAGTAAAGGTGGAGCACCTGTTTATGTGGTTGCTGAATCAGCCTCGACTACTGAATGGGCCGCTCAATTTGGTTTACCGATGATATTAAGTTGGATTATAAATACTAACGAAAAGAAAGCACAACTTGAGCTCTATAACGAGGTGGCTCAAGAATATGGGCACGATATTCATAATATCGACCATTGCTTATCATATATAACATCTGTAGATCATGACTCAAATAAAGCGAAAGAGATTTGTCGGAATTTTCTAGGGTATTGGTATGACTCTTATGTGAATGCCACGACTATTTTTGATGATTCAGACAAAACAAGAGGTTATGATTTCAATAAAGGGCAGTGGCGTGACTTTGTATTAAAAGGACATAAAGATACTAATCGCCGCATTGATTACAGTTATGAAATCAATCCCGTGGGAACCCCGCAGGAATGCATTGACATAATTCAAAAAGACATTGATGCCACAGGAATATCAAATATCTGTTGTGGGTTTGAAGCTAATGGAACAGTAGACGAAATTATTGCCTCCATGAAGCTCTTCCAGTCTGATGTCATGCCGTTTCTTAAAGAAAAACAACGATCGCTATTATATTAGCTAAGGAAAAAGAAATGAAATTTGGATTGTTCTTCCTTAACTTCATCAATTCAACAACTGCTCAAGAACAAAGTATAGTTCGCATGCAGGAAATAACGGAGCATGTTGACACGTTGAATTTTGAACAGATTTTGGTGTATGAAAATCATTTTTCAGGTAATGGTATTGTCGGTGCTCCTCTGACTGTTTCTGGTTTTTTGCTCGGTTTAACAGAAAAAATTAAAATTGGCTCATTGAATCACATCATTACAACTCATCATCCTGTCCGAATAGCGGAGGAGGCTTGTTTATTGGATCAATTGAGCGAAGGGAGATTTATTTTAGGGTTTAGTGATTGTGAAAAAAAAGATGAAATGCGTCTTTTTAATCGCCCTGTTGAATATCAACAGCAACTGTTTGAAGAGTGTTATGAAATCATTAATGATGCTTTAACAACAGGCTATTGTAATCCCGATAACGATTTTTATAGTTTCCCTAAAATATCTGTAAACCCCCATGCTTATACCCAAGGCGGGCCTCGGAGATATGTCACAGCAACCAGTCATCATATTGTTGAGTGGGCTGCTAAAAAAGGCATTCCTCTCATCTTTAAGTGGGATGACTCCAATGATGTTAGATATGAATATGCTGAGAGGTATAAAGCCGTTGCTGATAAATATGGCATTGACTTATCAGTGATAGATCATCAGTTAATGGTATTGGTTAACTATAACGAAGATAGTAAGAAAGCTAAACAAGAGACACGGGAATTTATCCGTGATTATGTTCTTGAAATGTATCCTAATGAAAATCTCGAAAATAAACTTGAAGAGATAATCACAGAAAACGCTGTCGGAGATTATACGGAATGTATAGCTGCGGCTAAGCTGGCAATTGAAAAGTGTGGTGCAAAAGGTGTATTGCTATCCTTTGAACCAATGAATGACTTGATGCGCCAAAAAAACGTAATCAATATTGTTAATGATAATATTAAAAAGTACCACATGTAGTAAAAGAGTATGGCAGCGTATGTTGCCATACTCTCTAAATTATCGGGAGGGGTAAAACAGGTATGACTTCATATATTGATAAACAAGAAATCACAGCAAGCTCAGAAATTGATGATTTGATTTTTTCGAGTGATCCATTAGTCTGGTCTTACGATGAGCAGGAAAAAATCAGAAACAAACTTGTGCTTGATGCATTTCGTAATCACTATAAACATTGTCAAGAATACCGTCACTACTGTCAGGCACACAAAGTAGATGATAATATTACGGAAATTGATGACATACCTGTATTCCCAACATCAGTTTTTAAGTTTACTCGCTTATTAACTTCTCAGGAGAACGAGATTGAAAGTTGGTTTACCAGTAGTGGCACGAGTGGTTTAAAAAGTCAGGTGGCGCGTGACAGACTAAGTATTGAGAGACTCTTAGGCTCTGTGAGTTATGGCATGAAATATGTTGGTAGTTGGTTTGATCATCAAATGGAGTTGGTCAACTTGGGGCCAGATAGATTTAATGCTCATAACATTTGGTTTAAATATGTTATGAGCTTGGTAGAATTATTATATCCCACGACATTTACCGTAATAGAAGAGCGAATAGATTTTGTTAAGACATTGAATAGTCTTGAACGAATAAAAAATCAAGGGAAAGATATTTGTCTTATCGGTTCACCATACTTTATTTATTTGCTCTGCCAGTATATGAAAGATAAAAATATCTCATTTTCTGGGGATAAAAGTCTGTATATCATAACGGGGGGCGGCTGGAAAAGTTACGAAAAAGAATCCCTGAAACGCAACGACTTTAATCATCTTTTATTCGACACTTTCAATCTCAGTGATATTAGTCAGATTCGCGATATATTTAATCAAGTTGAACTCAACACGTGTTTCTTTGAAGATGAGATGCAACGTAAACGTGTTCCGCCGTGGGTATATGCGCGAGCGCTTGATCCTGAAACATTGAAACCTGTACCTGATGGAACGCCGGGTTTGATGAGTTATATGGATGCGTCATCAACGAGTTACCCAGCATTTATTGTTACCGATGATGTCGGGATAATTAGCAGAGAATATGGTAAGTATCCCGGCGTGCTCGTTGAAATTTTACGTCGTGTCAATACGAGGGCACAGAAAGGGTGTGCTTTAAGCTTAACCGAAGCATTTGATAGTTAATGTCCTTTGCCCAATGCTTTCGAGGTAAATATATTGCTGTTTTGTCGAACCCTGTTCTAGGGTTCTCGACTTTCCCGGCGTTGGGGGTATATACAAGTAAAAAGGCCGGATATTTATGAGCTAACCCCAAACACTGGATAAAAATGACAGCACGGTAGCCGACCCTTATCAAAATATGTTGAAAGTATGGATTTTGAAAAATATTTTGACGAATATTGGCATGATGAATATTGGTGTAAAGATAATGTCCTCATAAATATAAAACAAAATGTTACGAAGCGTACCATTTTGTTTTTAGTTGAGAAGAATTAAATTACAGTCTCAATCCCCGTACCTATTTTGAACTGAACTTATGGGTATTCACCCTATTAATGCTTTAGCTTTTGCTCTGACCTCGGCTAAAACATCATCAGAAACTTTACCTTTCTTTATGGCGTTACGTTTCCTCCAGTCAAGGCTTTTTACTTGATCGGAAAGCACAACACTGTCGGGGTTTCTACTAATTACAACCTCAAAGGGATAATCTTTAATTTTTGTTGTCATAGGGCAACATAGCATCAGCCCTATTCGACCGTTATAAGCCGCAGGACTTAGTACAAGAGCGGGGCGATGTCCGGCATGTTCACGCCCCGTTTGCGGGTCAAAATCAAGCCAAATAATATCTCCCATATCAGGAATATAGCGATTAATCACTTATAATATTTCCTTTCCTACGGGTGCGCCGAAATCTACCTCAGTATGAATATTTTCATCTTTTACGCCAGCCAATAACGCATCAAGGTTATATTCTTTTGCTTTGACAGGAACAATAACTACTTTTCCATCTTCTACAGAAATATTAACGGTATCATCAACACTTAAAGACGCCATTTTCATAACAGCTATGGGCAGCCTTACTGATGGGCTATTTCCCCATTTTTTAATAGTCACTTGAGGCATGATTTATTCTCTCCATAAGTATGTATCTTCAATGTATATAATGTACATTTCTGGATAAAAAATCAACATTGTTGATACAATATGTAAGATGAATGATAGTGATTCAGGGTAATAATGTGGTTAGCGTGTGTTTTCATAAGGTTGGGCTTCAGTCGAAAAATCCCTATAACAGTTAGATTTAGAGAGTTAATTCATCCAGCCCAATGATAGTGAACAGCGGCTAATTTGAGTTCCAACAAATATCCTATAAAAAACTGCACTCCTATGTATGACTTGGTGTCTAACTCAAGGGTATATACAAGAAAAAAGCCCAGGTGGTAAACCTGAGCTTCTCTTCAATTCTGGCGGTGAGGGAGGGATGGATTCGCTGCGCTCACCCTACGGGCCGCCGTTGGCGGTCCAAAACGGCAAGCCGTTTTGTCGAACCCTGGTCGAGGGTTCTCGACCCTCCCTGCATCAGGGGTATATGCAAGCAAAAAAGCCCAGGTATTTAACCTGAGCTTTCTTTCAATTCTGGCGGTGAGGGAGGGATTCGAACCCTCGATACGTTTTCACGTATACACACTTTCCAGGCGTGCTCCTTCAGCCTCTCGGACACCTCACCATTCTTTTCATCCCAGCAACTTTGTCTAACATTGTCGCTGCAACGGGGCGCTACTATAGGGAAAAGCGTTACAAGCGTCAACACTCTTCTGATATTTTTCTTTGGTTTTTTGATTGGTTAGCTAAATAAGAGTCAATTCGGTGAATTGATATCCACCTGATGCCGCTGAAATAGAAAATGTACAAGTCCTTTGATAAGAAAAAAATGAATTCGTTAACTACTTAACATTCTCAAAATTTTCGTAACGATGATTAACAAAGGGACTTGCAACCTACACTCAATCAGATAACCCTTGTGAAAAAATAAGATGAGGATAACTAATCGTGGATATTATCTTTTACCACCCCTTTTTTGATGCTGCTCAGTGGATTCAAGGCATGCAGCAACGATTGCCCAATGTCAATATCCGCCAATGGAAACGCGGCGATAATAAGCATGCGGATTATGCAATGGTTTGGGCTCCCCCCTATGAGATGTTGGAAAATCGCTCTGGATTGAAGGGGATTTTTATTTTAGGAGCAGGAGTAGAGGCGATTTTAAAGCAGGAACAGCAAAAACCAGGGATGTTACCCGCCGGTGTGCCACTGATGCGGCTTGAAGATGCAGGCATGGGGCTGCAAATGCAGGAGTATGCGGTAGCAACGGTTTTACATTATTTGCGACGCATGGATGAGTATAAGCTGCAACAAGGGCAGAGGATGTGGAAACAACTCGAACCTCATGATCGTAAGGATTTTGTTGTGGGTGTGTTGGGCGCCGGTGTTCTGGGCAGCCGTGTTGCACAGGCGTTAGTTGAATGGGGCTTTATTGTGCGTTGTTGGAGCCGTACTCCAAAACAGGTTAATAACGTAGTTAGCTTTCACGGTGAAGATCAATTGGGAGATTTTCTCTCCGGTAGCAAGGTGCTTATCAATTTGCTGCCCGATACACCAAAAACCCGTGGTATTCTGAATTTATCGCTGTTTAGCCAGCTAAAACCAAAGTCATATCTGATTAATATCGCACGAGGTGCCCATTTAGTAGAATATGATCTGTTGGTGGCGATTGATAAAGGTTATATCGCCGGGGCTTCATTGGATGTGTTTGTTGAGGAACCGCTACCAGAGATGCACCCATTCTGGACTCACCCCCGTATAACGGTGACGCCACATATTGCGGCTATTACTATTCCCGATATTGCTATGGATACGATTAGTGAAAATATTCGACGAATTGAACAAGGGGAATTATCAACCGGCGTTGTGGATATAAAACTAGGGTATTAATAACGTCTCTTTACAATAGGGGCGGCTATTGGAGACAATAACGGCAAAATTGCTATTTATTTGGAAACTGAGATGAATGAATTTTCAATAGTCTGCCGTATTTTAGGGACTTTATTTAATCGTCAACCGCAAGACCCGATTCTGAAACCACTTCTGACGATGATTGTCGAAGGTAAATTGAAGCAATCATGGCCATTGGAGCAAGATGCATTGTTGGATCGCTTGCAACAAAGCTGCGATCTATCCGCAATGCAAGCTGATTATGTGGCACTGTTTTATGGCGATAATGCTAGCGTACCAGGCCGCCGTTCTGACTATACCGGGGAGAGTGAAAACGATATTCGTCAATTTTTGACTGAACGAGGAATGCCATTGTCCGATGGGCCAGTCGATCAGTTTGGTTCTCTGTTATTAGGGGCTTCATGGCTGGAAGATCAGGCAGCAGAAGATGAGGTTCAGGGGCAAATTGTGCTGTTTGATGAATATTTGCTGCCATGGTGTGGGCAATTTCTGGGGAAAGTGGAAGCCCATGCAATAACCGGTTTCTACCGGACATTAGCAATGATTACCCGTGAAGCGTTACAGGCGTTAAGAGAAGAACTGGATTCTTAATTTTTAAATGATAAAAAGGCAAATAATGTCGAATTATTTGCCTTTTTACTATATTTTGATGAAAATTATTTATCGGTCAGCATAATAACTAATTTGCCAGGTTTCACTTCTAACCTTTTTGCTAATGTTTTAGCTGCGGCTTCAGCTTTACTATGATCTGCTTTTATTACATAAATAGGATGAATATCAAAGAAAGCACTGAGTGATTTATTCAGATAAGGAAGTAATGCGTTAATCGGTTTTTCCATTTTTTCCGGTGTGATTTGGTAATCAACGACTTCTAATTCTTTCAGAAAAATAGCCCCTTTTTCCTGCTCAAAAACAGGTTGTGCTTTCAGGGTGAGTTTCATATCGGCTTTAGCTGGGCCAAGCAAGGATGTAATATTTACGTTTGCACGGCCAGTTAACGCTATTTTGTTTGGTTCTGTTCGACCAATTTGGCTGGATAGTTCTGTCAATTCAATATCCGCATTGGCAATACCATGTAATTCGATCTGTTTCTGGTAATGGACGTGTTTTGCTAGATAACCATTAATTAACTCTTCGCTGATACTGACATCTTTGAACTGATCACAACCACTGATTAACCCCGCTAGCAGCAAGACTGCCCCCAAGAAAAATTTTCTCATATCGACTCCTTTATTTTGGAGGGCAGATTTTACCTCATTAATTGCCACTCAGCATGGCAGATTCAATTTTACGTTGGTTAAATTGACGGTGCAGGGCATACAGCGTTATCAAGCCAATAATCCCAAGCAGAAACCAAGGCAATTGCGGAATGTTCAGCGCATGGCCGGTATCATATAACCAACCACCGCCGGTATAACCCAAGGCGCCACCCAATGCCAGACCAAGACGGCTGAATCCCATATAACTACCACGCGCGCGTGGATCAGCTAGTGAAGCACTTAATGTCTCACGGGCAGGTTCAGCGGTGATGGTGCCGAGATAGAACAGGCAAATAAGGCCAAACAAGGTATTTATTTCACCAATCAAACCGACAGGGAACATACTCAGGCTCATCAGGAAAAGCCCGGCCATTAGACGCTGTTCTAGCCGGAATCGTTTTTCGCTCCAACGGGCGATCGGATACAGCAAAGTGAGCGATAGGGTTGCTTCAATTGCGTACATCCATTTTACCGCAGCGGGTGTTCCGGCGATTTCGTTGACGATAATCGGGAACATTAACATCACCTGGACAGACAGCATAAAGTAGCCGGTCAACGTCAACACATAGGTGAAGAAGCGACGATCTTTAATAACGCGCTCCATCCCTTCCCAGATGGGAGTGCGGGTAGTAGAAATCCGGTAGGCAGGGAGAAATAATGCATTCCAGATGGCTGCCAGAACGAAAACACCGGCACCTGTCCAGCAGACAAGTTGGAAATCGTATTGCAGCAGCCAGCTACCAATCAGTGCGCCAATAACCGCGCCGGCGCTATCCTGCATTAACAGCAGCGAGAAGAAACGGCCACGCTCGTGTGGTCGGGTTAGTTTGATGACCAGTGCGGTCCGGGGAGGATCAAATAAGGTCCCCCCCAGTGCGGATAATATGCAGGCAAGCCACAGTATCCACGGTTCGGTGGCTAAAGCGATTAAAGCAAAACCAAGAGCGCGTAACAGCATGCCGGTGACGATCATCGGCTTCGCGCCAAAACGGTCTGCAATTGCGCCACCAAAAATGCCTAAACCTTGTTGTACAAACTGACGTAAACCAAGCGCAAAACCGACAACCAGCGCCGCCCAACCCAGTTGCTCAACGAAATGTATTGATATTAAAGGAAAAACGACGAAGAAACCCAGAACGACCAGCATGTTATCGAATAACAGGAAGTACTTACCCAGGCTACGTGCTTGTGAAACCAGTGACATTGCTCACCATTGGAGTAGTAAGAAGAGAGGAAATATAGTTCTTTATATATTCTGTACTTAATTCGGACATTAGGATAGTGAATCATGGATAATATTTTTTTGTCGTAAGGTAATGACTGGAAGCTGTTTTTTACAGATAAATGGTTTAAATTTTTAACGGATAAATTAACATAGCTAGGGAGAAATAATGTTTGGTTATCGTTCCACTTTACCGAAAGTTCGTCTGATCACGGAACGAATGGTGGTGCGTTTAGTGTACGAGCGGGATACTTATCGTTTGGCTGAGTACTATTCAGAAAATTACGAGTTTCTTAAACCTTGGGAGCCGACCAGAGATAGCAGTCATTGTCAGCCTTCCGGTTGGATAAATCGATTGAATTTAATCATAGAAATGCAAAGACAGGGGGTGGCTTTTCATTTTCTGCTGCTTGATTCAAATGAGAGTGAAGTTATTGGTGTTGCCAATTTCAGTAATATTCTGCGTGGTGCTTTTCATGCCTGTTATTTGGGATATTCGCTTGGTGAAAAGTGGCAGGGAAAAGGGTTGATGTATGAAGCTTTACAACCCGCTATCCGTTATATGCAACGTCAACAGGGGATGCATCGGATTATGGCTAATTATATGCCGGATAATCATCGTAGTGGGAAGTTATTGGAACGATTGGGTTTTGAGCGTGAAGGCTATGCCAAGAAATACCTGATGATCAATGGAGTTTGGCAGGATCACGTATTAACCGCATTGACAGATGAAAAATGGAGTGGAAAAAGTTGATTGTTGAGCTGTATTACCACCTAATGAGAGTAAAACAAGTTGGTAATGATGAATTAAATTACTGTTGAAAATCTGCCAAGCCTATACCTTATTTTGACCCTTTTTTTGTGCTCAATTTTAATTTATTGATTTTAAAGGAAATATTGGTTCTCTTGAAAAAAAGGGTTTTTTCATTGTTTTATTAATATATGCTTTAACTGTCAGTAGCTTAAAGTTAATATGTAACAGTTCACTGCCGTACAGGCAGCTTAGAAATTGATAGTTCGTTGCCAACTTGAACCACGACGGTACACTGCCGCACAGGCAGTTTAGAAATGAGTAAGCTTCAATGAGTTGACTTATTTGACGCACTGACTTCGGTTGTTGCGCTTTTTAAAGTGGTTTTTGTAATAAGGCTAGTTGCAAGGTGCCATCATCTAGGCCAAATACAATGTTGCACTGGCGGCTTATAAAGGTTAATGATTTCTAGTGCATAAGCATGAATTTATGTATACTCGCCGCTTTTGTTAACAAAGTGAATAATTAACCATGAATAATATTGCTGCCTTGTCCTTGGCTGCTGTAATGTTTACTAGCGGTTGCGCTACGATTGTGGGTGATAAAACTCAGCATGTTCAGGTTGATAGTAATCCATCAGGGTCCACATTCTCTATCAAAGATGAATTAGGTAGGGTTGTTGCTCAAGGGAAAACGCCTCAGGATGTGATTTTAGAAAAGTCAGATGGAAGTTATTTTGGTAAAAAAGACTATCTGGTTACTTTTACTAAAGAGAATTCTGAGTCTGTAACGTTACCAATTAAGGCGAGCGCCAATGGTTGGTACATTGGGGGTAATTTTATATTTGGTAGTTTAATTGGTTGGCTCTTAGTTGATCCATTTAATGGCGGGATGTATACGCTGCATCCAAAAGTAGTAAATGCTCAGTTACCTCAGAAACCAGTGAGTACTGAATTGCCTCAGAAACCAGTGAATGCTGGGTCATCGCAGAATCAAGTAACAAATACAATTATTTTGATGTTAGACCCTAATAAGGCGGTAGACCCTAATAAGATATTAGACTCTAATAAACAGGTAACACCGTTAGGTTAAGTCAAAATACCCAGTTGGACAATCTGGTAGGTATATACCCGTTATCTTTCAAGTTACCTCTTTGTTGGCTGCACTCGCTCACCCCGGTCACATAGTTACCTATGCTCCCGGGGATTCACTCCCTTGCCGTCGCGATGCATCTTGAAATCCATTGGGTATAGGTAGTTTAGCAAGCTGGATTAAGATGGTGTAATTTGGTTTTTTTTTGTACTAGCATACAGGCGGTTTAAAAAGTATAGACAGCTTACAAGTATCTCAGTCGTGTATAATTCATTTTCCATTTTTGCACTGTCGTACAGGCAGTTCGGAAATCAACTAACATGATTTTGAGATAAATACGATGAATTTATTGAAATCGCTGGCTGCGGTTAGCTCTATGACCATGTTCTCTCGGGTTTTGGGCTTTATCCGGGATGCCATTATTGCCCGCATATTTGGGGCCGGTGTTGCAGCGGACGCTTTTTTTGTTGCGTTTAAACTGCCTAATTTACTGCGTCGTATTTTTGCCGAAGGCGCTTTTTCTCAGGCATTTGTGCCTATTTTGGCAGAATATAAGAACCAGCAAGGTGATGAAGAGACTCGGACGTTTATTGCTTATGTTTCCGGGATGCTGACGTTAATTCTGGCAATTGTTACTGTGCTGGGGATTTTAAGCGCACCTTGGGTGATCTATGTTACTGCACCAGGTTTTACCGATACCGCTGATAAATTTACGCTGACAACAAATCTGTTAAGAATTACTTTCCCCTATATTTTTCTGATATCACTGGCCTCGTTGGTAGGCGCGATATTAAATACCTGGAATCGATTTTCTGTTCCTGCCTTCGCTCCGACGTTACTTAATATCAGCATGATTGTGTTTGCGTTATTTGTTGCCCCTTATTGTAATCCGCCGGTGATGGCGTTGGGTTGGGCGGTGGTTGTAGGAGGAATTTTACAGCTCTTATATCAGCTTCCTCATTTAAAAAAGATTGGCATGCTGGTGTTACCGCGTATTTCTTTCCGTGACAGCGGCGTATGGCGGGTGATGCGGCAGATGGGACCAGCACTTCTTGGGGTGTCAGTCGGCCAGATTTCATTAATTATTAATACGATTTTCGCTTCATTTCTGGTGTCCGGTTCTGTCTCCTGGATGTATTACGCTGACCGTTTAATGGAATTACCTTCTGGTGTATTAGGTGTTGCGCTTGGGACTATTCTTTTGCCTTCACTGGCGAAAAGTTTTTCCAGCGGAAATCATGAGGAGTACACCAAATTAATGGATTGGGGACTGAGGCTCTGTTTTTTGTTAGCACTGCCTTGTGCTGTTGCTTTAGGTATGCTGGCAGAACCTTTAATAGTTTCTCTGTTTCAATACGGTAATTTTACGGCATTTGATGCAGTAATGACCCAAAAAGCGTTAATTGCTTACTGTTTTGGATTGATGGGGCTAATTATTGTCAAGGTGCTGGTACCGGGTTTTTATTCTCGTCGAGATATTAAAACCCCGGTAAAAATTGCGATTGTCACTTTGATTCTGACTCAGCTAATGAACCTTGCTTTTGTTGGCCCATTAAAACACGCCGGGTTGGCCCTTTCTATCGGTTTGGCATCTTGTTTCAATGCTGGCATGCTTTACTGGCAATTACGTAAGAAAAATATTTTTAAGCCGTTAGCAGGTTGGGGTATGTTCTTATTTAAGCTGGTAGTGGCAATTGCAGTAATGATTGCAATATTGGCTGTTACTTTGTGGTTGATGCCAGCATGGGAGCAGGGGAATATGGCTATGCGCCTGTTGCGATTGATGGTGGTGGTTATCGCCGGGGCCAGCAGCTATTTTGCTGCGTTAGCGCTAATGGGTTTTCGGCTAAAAGATTTTGCCCACCGCGGTTTTCAATAAATTGAGATATCCCGGTAGTTATTGCTAGCTTAGGCTGAGCTTGAGTTTTCTGAGGTTACCGGGATATCAGCTAATGAGTGTTATATTGGTGAGATAATATAGGCGTATTTTAGGGAAAACATTGAATGGCAGATAGGGATTATTTTATTTGTTTGCTCAAATAATACATTTATTAATGATTTTTATAAAATTTACTTACCCAATGGATTTCAAGATGCATCGCGACGGCAAGGGAGTGAATCCTTGGGAGCATAGCTAACTATGTGATCGGGGTGAGCGAGTGCAGCCAACAAAGGGCAACTTGAAAGATAACGGGTATATATCTATTGGTTATTTATATCTGTCAGGTAAGTTATTTTGCTATATTTATATTTCTCTGTGTTGAAATTATTGACATGCTCAATTGTTCAATTTGATTTTTTTATCCGATTTATGAATGAAAAGTAATATATTTAATTGTTATAAGTTTTTATAAATCAGTGGTAACTAGACTATTATAGTCACTCGATTGAATAGTATTTTATTGAAAAATTAATTATGTGTGTCAGGTCGTATTTCTTCTATAAATATTATAAGGAATGCTGTTCTGGAACATAGTTATCATATAGACTATATTCGTTATGTGATATTAATTAGATATTTGTAATACTAGTAAACTATTTCTAAGGAATATATGGAACTATGTGTTATAAATTTTTCTCATCATCAATAATCTCAAATATCTCTTTACTGCTTGGAGATGTCGAAGTTGATAGACCTGTTATTGGCTTTGCTGATAAGACAGTTAATTTTAGTGTTGCTGGCGGGGTTATTCAGCAGATTGTTATCTCTAATTCTTTAGAAACTGAATTGTATGTTTCTTTATCTATCATATTGATATTTATGTTATTATTAATCAATGTTCCTATGGGTGAAAATAGGAAATTATGAGATAGATGATGTTAAAATTTCTGGGTAACATAGGAGGAAAATGGGTAGATAACGTCACCTAATGAAATAGGTTGCTAACCACTCTCAACTTGTCAATTTTTTCTCTGTAGATTGTTTTATCAGGGGTAATCAGTCTTAGTCTTTTTAATTATGGAAATTAACGGAGCCGTTGGTATGAATTATGAATAGTATTCTCTATTAAGTTGGGGTGAATATCTTACCTTATATAACATCGAGAGCTTATTCCAGTAGGCGTTATTGATGTGTAGACCATTATTGTCAAAATAATGGGCATGAATAGTGTTCAGATACTGGAATGTACATTGAGGAGCAGCTTTATCCTAAAATAAGGAACGACACATGAGTTCAGAACTGATTGGCAATGTATTGTCAAAAGGGGGATTATTGTCCTCTTATACCGCTAAATGGGAACAACGGGCTTCAATAAGAACCCGGCCAGAGAAGTATATTGACTTTGATATACCCGGTTTTTTCTTTCCTGAAGAAAAACAGCCTTTGTTACTTGATGAGAGTTTACAACATATTAGTTATGAAGTTAAAAATGAGATTTTGATACAAGCATTTTTTAAATATTTGAATGATATTATTAATCTTGAAATTAAACTCATTAATTCAGCCTGTAATAAAATCATCTATAATGATTTATCAGTGAAATATCATGAGCAGATGAAAATCAATGCTTATACGATTGTGATTGATGAATATTATCATGTTTATATTGCCAGAAATATGATGAACCAGTTGAAAGCTAAATTTCCTGATATAAAAGAGTTATCTTATCCTATATCAGATGCTTATGTTGCGGTTTCAGAGATAATGTCGCGTCTTTCTCCTCGTTACCATGATTTGTTTGAAATAATTGCAGTCTGTATTTTTGAAACAACGCTGGTGAAAGAGTTGGTGGAGTTTTTCAACAGTGAAAATGTTCATCCTTCAATAAAATATTATGTTAATGACCACATGAATGATGAATCCAGGCATTATCTATATTTCCATGAATTATTACAATATACCTGGCATCATATGAGTGATGATGAAACTTATGGAATTGGTCAGCATATTGCTGACTTCGTTAAACTTTATCTTAATATTGAATCAGAGAAACAGTTTAATACCGAACTCCTAAGCAGTATTACGAATGATCGGGCTTATAGTGAGAAGTCAGTACAGCGAATATATCAGGGATTTGAGGTAACGCCCGATGTCCCTATTGTAAAAAATGTTTTATTGGCATTAAAGAGAGCGGGGGTGCTTGAACATCAAGCGGTTCGGCGTGGTTTTGAAAATATCGGATGGGTTATTTCATGAGAGGAGCCGAGGAAATGAGTAATGTAATGTCTCATCAAACCGTATCAATGGCAGAACTCAAGAGTGTGGTAAAAGAAATTAAAACCCGTTTGATTAATCGTCAAAGCTTAATTTTGATACAGGAAGTTAATTATAACGAAAATGGGGGGGTACCTGTTCTGGTTGCCGTTAAGCCTCATCATGTCAGCTCGGTGAGGGAGTGATACGTTATGAGAATACTTAACATACTCACTGGCGCTCATTTGGATCAGCTAAGCTCTCATGTTGTCCGTTATCTATTGGACGCGGGACACTTTGTTTATGTAGTAGCCGATGATGTAGAGCAGCAAGCAGCCTGGCAAGCCGCATTTAAGCATAATTTCATGCTGATTTCACATGAGCATATTGCAGATTATGCTATTGATTGCGAGTTTTGTTACGGCATGATGCCCGCGATTTCTGCGGCGACTGCGATTAAGTTAGTGGCTTTTAACCAAGAAGAGGCCGCTTTATTTCAGGTTGTGGGTGAGCATGGTGGAAGCTGGCAGATATTGGCAGAAAAAAAATTGGCTTGGGAAGCGCATCGATCAGTACAGGCTCATGAATTGTTGGCGGAACTTTTTATTGACGGTTTGATTACTTTTTGCCGTTACGATTTGGAGCATACACCCCAGTGGTATCCCAGTAAAAATGATATATCGCTATGGTATCAGGCGCAGGAACAGATGCGTAACCGGCAATGGGTGTTGGCCGAGCAGAGCCAACATTACACCTGTTTTGTTCTGCAAGATGAAATTAACCTTGAGCAAAGTGAAAGAGAAATTGTCACATTGCCGGTTACGGGGATTTTCCAACAGGAAGATGTTGCGTTATTGGCGTTGTTGCTACAGTTCTTATTTAATGCCCGCCGCTCTGCACTTTACAGTTTCGATTGGAATCATGATCAGCGTTGGTTGAATCACTATCAGTTACTAACAGGCGTTGAGAAATATGTCGGTTTGCGAAATGAGATAGATTGCCTTTGGTCCGGTGAATTGGATAACCCCTTTTATGATCCTTTAAGCGTTTCATCTGCACTGCCTGTACCGGGTGTCGCGGTGTTTGTGGATTGCCAGCCGAATTGGGACCAAGAGAATCTTAATCTGAGTCTGAATTGGCACAGTGTTAGCCAAAGCTTGACGCTGAACTTCCGTCAGGGGATACCTTTTTTCAGTGCGGTTGCCGATTATATTGCCGAATTTATGCGTCGCTTGCCTGATTTTAAGCAGGGAAAAGTCAGTTTTATGGCATTGGCGCAGTTACCGGAAAACTTGTTGCAACGTTATTATTATCAGAATAATCAAACACAATGCGATTATCCGCACACCACCATCCCCGCGCTGTTTGAACAGCAAGTCAATTTGGCGCCAGACCATCCGGCGGTATTGACTGAACAAGTTGCGATGAGTTACGGCGAACTGAATCAGCGAGCCAATCAGCTTGCGAGCTATATGATGCGGCACTATTGTCTGGAAATTGGTGATCGGGTGGCGATCATGATGTCCCGTGAAGCCGATTTGTTCGTCGCATTGTTGGCGATACTTAAATTGGGATGCGCTTACGTTCCCATTGATACCCAGTCACCGGCGATCAGAACTTATTCGATTCTTGAAGACGCCCAACCGGTGTTGCTACTCACTTCGCAGCCTGTTCCTACAGGTTTTTTACCTCAGGGCGTGCAGCATTTATATCTCAATAGTCAGGCGGGCAGTGATATTTTCTCTGATGAACCGACCAGCAACCCTGAATTAACAGTGCAACCTCATGATTTAGCCTATGTTACCTATACTTCCGGTACAACGGGTAAGCCGAAAGGTGTCGCCATCGAACACGGCAATCTTCTGAATGTGTTTAATGATGTGCAGCGGCGTATTGCATTGACAGCTCAGGATCGCTTTTTGGCTATCACGACGTTGGCGTTTGATATATGCAAATTGGAAATTTTTATGCCGCTAATGTTTGGCGCCACCGTGGTATTAGCGGATCAACGTCAATTACTCGAAACGAATAGGCTAAAACATTATCTGGAAACGTACCGTGTCAGCTTGATGCAAGGAACTCCTTCATTCTGGCAACAGATTATTTTACAGATGGATGGGCAATTTCTGCCAGTTCGGGCGATATGTGGCGGGGAAGCGGTCTCCAATGATTTGGCACGGCGGTTAGCGAAGATGACCATTCAGACATGGAATATGTATGGCCCGACGGAAACGTGTGTCTGGTCAACGGGTTGCTTATTGAATGTTGAACAGTCACAGGTGCTAATCGGTAAACCGATAGCTAATACCCAGTGTTATGTTTTAGATGAGTCAGGTCGTCCGGTTCCTCCTGGTGTGATTGGTGAGCTGCATATTTCAGGGGCCGGTGTGGCACGTGGGTATTTTGGTAATCCACAGTTGACCCGTAGTCAATTTATACCTAATCCATTCTATTGCACAGGGAAAAACTGGCCTGGGCCAATTATGTATAAAACCGGTGATCGGGTTCGTTATTTACCTTGCGGTAATCTGGAATATATCAGTCGGGTTGACAATCAGATTAAATTGCGTGGGCACCGGATTGAATTGGGGGAAATAGAGTCGGTATTACAGCAATATCCGGGTATCCAGCGTGCGGTGGTGGCTTTACAGCAATCCGTTACTCCGGGCGGGGAACCTTTCCTTGCTGCTTATTATCAGGCTAATGCGCCTTTGGATCGCCAACTGCTGACAGATTTTTTCGCGCCGTTACTGCCTGATTATATGTTGCCCAGTACCTATATGTTCCTGGCAAATATTCCGTTAAATGCCAACGGCAAGGTGGATCGCAAAGCGCTGCCAGCTATTCAGTTACATGAGCAGCAACACTATGTTGCGCCTTACACGGAGTGCCAGCGGATATTGTGTCGGATCTTTAGTCAGGTATTAGGGGATGGGCAAACCCAAATTGGCATTACTGACGACTTTTTTAGTTTGGGAGGAAGTAGCTTATCAGCGATTCATCTGGTTAATCAGATAAATAGTGAGTTGAATTGTAATCTGAAAATTAGAGATATTTTCCAGCAGAAAATGATCTCTCGCTTAGTTCCGTTAGTGGAGGTGGGCCGTGGCGAATTCATGTATCGGGATTACCTGATTAAACGTACTGATTTGGAACACCGTTATCATCCGTTCCCACTGAATAATGTTCAACAAACTTACTATTTGGGTCGCTTCAAGAGTTTTGAACTGAATGAGGTATCAACCCATATCTACAGTGAATTTGTCTTTGGACAATTGGATCATCGGCATTTAGAACTGACATTCAACCAACTTATTTCACGTCATCCTTCGTTATGCACGATATTTGAAAATGGTGGACAGCGTTATTTAAACAGTGTGCCTTACTACAATATCTCATATCGGCAGATCGCAACGGATACCGAATTTATGGCCCTGCGCGAACAATTTTCACATAAAGTTTATGCGCCGGAACGTTATCCGTTATTCGACATTCTGTTAAGTGAGTACGCAGGCAAATACATTCTGCATATCAGCTTTGATGCAATCATCATTGATATGACCAGCTTTGAAATTCTGTTTTCAGAATGGATTCAGCTCTATCAACAGCCAGAATTGCCGTTACCGGTGCTGGATATTACTTATCGTGATTATCATTTGAAGTATGAGCGGGCACGGAACAGTGCGTTGTTCACGCAAGCTGAGAATTATTGGCGACAGAAAGCCAGCTCCATATCACTTGAGATGAATCTGCCTTTGGCAATATGTCCTGATACAATGGGTAAACCGCATTTCCAACGTATCAGTGGCGTTATTCCACAATCGATATGGCAGAAATTATTGGATAAATGTCAACATTACAGTATTAGCCCAACGGCGTTGATTGTTGAACTTTATAGCCGAACCCTTTGCTATTGGGCCGGACAAGAGCAGATTTGCCTCAATTTGACACGGTTTAATCGCTTGCCACTTCATCCGCAGGTTAATCAGATTATTGGTGATTTTACCGTCTTAAGTCTCTTCGCTTACCAAAACCGTACGGATATTTCGATTTGTCAGCAACTTGAACAGGTTCATGGCGCACTGTTGCAGGATATTGAACATAATCTGTTTGATGGGGTTGATGTACAACGTATGTTGAAACAGCAGAGAGAGCTATCAGCCAATACCGTTATTGCTCCGGTTATGTTAACCAGTGTATTGGGGATGAATAGCAAAGCCAGCATGTTTGAGTTACCGTTGGATGAAAGCTATCAGGGGATGCAATATTCCATTTCCCAAACTTCACAGGTCTGGCTGAATCATAAGGCTTACGAAACTGATGAAGGATTTGTTGCTGAATGGGATTATGTCGAACAACTGTTTGCAGCCGATACCATCAAGGCCATGCATGACAGCTATTGTCAATTGATTCGATTAGTTGCTGAGCGTGATTGGCAACAGGTGGCTTTTCCTACTCCAGCTTTGCCAGTAGCACAATAATGATGCAATCCAACGTTGGAATGACACTCAGGTTGAATATCCACGTCAGACGCTGAGTAGCTTATATGAACATTAATTGTAACAAGCGGGATTCGCTCAGCGAGTGGTGGTCGCGTTGGGGATTATGAAGAGTGGCAGTGCCTATTGTGACAGGCGTGATAAGGCGATAATAGATATGCCCAATCACGCCAATTTTTCAGAAAAACAGCGATTATCCTGTTACATCCGCTCTACCGTCTCAATACCCAATGTATTCAGACCTTGCTTCAATGTCTTAGCGGTCAGGAGCGCCAGTTTCAGGCGACTTTGACGCAACTCTTCGCTTTCCGCATTGAGGATTTGGCAGTGTTCATAGAAACAGGAGAATAGACCAGCCAAATCGTACAGGTAAGCACACATCACATGTGGTGTACCTTCACGGGCGACGGTGGTAATGGCCTCTTCAAATTGTAACAAATGGGTGGCCAATGTTTGTTCACGATCTTCATTTAGGATAACCGGTAGGGTCAGACTGCTTTCATCGATTTCGGCACGTTTAAAGATGGAAGCAACACGGGTGTAAGCATATTGCATATAAGGCGCGGTATTGCCTTCAAAGGCGAGCATATTATCCCAATCGAAGATGTAATCTGTGGTACGGCTTTTGGAGAGATCTGCGTATTTCACGGCACCGATACCGACAGCTTCAACCACTTTTTTTAATTCATCTTCTGGCATATCCGGGTTCTTTTCACGGATAAGGGTGTTGGCACGTTCAATAGCTTCATCCAATAGATCGGTCAATCTGACAGTACCGCCGGCGCGAGTTTTAAATGGTTTGCCATCTTTGCCCAACATCATGCCGAACATATGGTGTTCCAGTGACACGGATTCTGATACATAACCAGCTTTACGAACGATGGTCCAGGCTTGCATCAAATGTTGATGTTGACGGGAATCGATGTAGTAAAGAACGCGGTCCGCGTGCAGGGTTTCATAACGGTATTTTGCGCAGGCGATATCGGTTGTGGTGTAAAGATAACCCCCATCCTTCTTCTGGATAATAACGCCCATCGGTTCACCTTCTTTGTTTTTATACTCATCAAGGTAAACTACGGTTGCACCATCGCTTTCCACTGCCAACCCTTGCTGTTTCAGATCAGCGACAATACTGGGTAGCAGATCGTTGTACAGACTTTCACCCATGACAGAATCTTTAGTCAGCGTGACATTCAGACGATCATAGGTTTGCTGATTTTGGGCCATCGTGATATCCACTAGCTTGCGCCACATGGTACGGCAATATTCATCACCGCCTTGTAGTTTTACGACATAGCTACGGGCACGGATGGCAAACGCTTCATCTTCATCGTAATGCTTTTTGGCTTCGCGATAGAAAGCTTCCAGATCGGACAATGCCATATCGCTGGCATTTTCGTTTTGCACTTTTTCCAAATAGGCAATTAGCATACCGAACTGGGTTCCCCAGTCACCCACATGGTTAGCGCGGATAATCTTATGACCGAGGAATTCAAGTGTACGGACGGCGGCATCACCAATAATCGTGGAGCGCAAATGACCAACGTGCATCTGTTTCGCAACATTGGGGGCGGAATAATCGACAACAATAGTTTGTGGTTTGGCTGGCGTAACGCCCAGCTTTTCATCTTTCAGGGCAGTTTCGATATTGGCTGCAATCCACGCCTTATCAAGGAAAATATTGATAAAGCCGGGGCCAGCGATTTCAACTTTACTGGCGATACCTTGCAGATTTAGCAGGTTAACAACTTTTTCTGCCAGTTGTCGGGGAGGCATACCCACTTTTTTCGCGGCGGCCATAACACCATTGGCCTGATAGTCGCCAAATTGCGCTTTCGCGGATTGGCGGATGTGAGCTTCGCTGTCGGCTGGAGCACCTGCTGCAATCAGCGCTTGGCTGACTTTTTCTGAAAGAATCGCCTGAATATTCACCTGGTTACCTTAAATGACGAACAAGAAATAGGTATATTGTAGCAAACAATATCCTTTGCAAAATGGTTCATAAGAAAAAACGGCGGGTTTTATACCATATTCAACACATGACATACCACTTTACTGTTGCTTTGTGCCAAGTTACGAAGATAAAAAACGCATTTCCTCGAAAAATCATGATGGTGATTATACCCTATGGATTTCAAGATGGATCGCGACGGCAAGGGAGTGAATCCCCGGGAGCATAGGTAACTATGTGACCGGGGTGAGCGAGTGCAGCCAACAAAGAGGCAGCTTGAAAGATAACGGGTATATAATGCCGTAATGAATATACGGCACAAGGATGGAGTAGTCATGGCAGTATGGCAAACGAACGAACAGGAAAACCAGAGGCTTTTTTAGGTTTGGCCACAATATTGAAAATAACTGCGCCACGTACAGGTACTTGGTCCAAATTAGCCAAAAGTTCTATCTGATAAGTATCTTGCTTTAATACATAATCTTCGCCCAACAAGGCATTATTCTTTCTAAAATCTTTAGCGGCGTCGGTATCAAATGTTTCATGTCCGATGGCTTTAATATGACGCTCCTCAAATAAAAATTTAAGGGCATCTATTCCCCACCCAGGTATTTGGTTATTGCCAGAATCATCTTTATTGTCCATTTTTTCCTGAGATGGCCAGCGTTTACTCCAGTCAGTTCTGAGCGCAACGAAAGTACCTGCCTCAATAATTCCATATTCTTCTTCAAATTTAAGAATATCTTCTTTAGAAAGTGAAAAGTTGGGGTCCTGTTTTGCTCTTTCTGATTGATCAAGCACGATTAAAGGTAAAACTAATTCTTTTAATTCCAGTTCATCAACATAACGGGTATTAGGAACAAAATGGCAGGGAGCATCAATGTGAGTTCCATATTGGCCGGGAAAAGAAAATTGCTGAACAAAAAAGCCATCTTTGTAATCAAAAAGTGTTTTAAACTCTGCTGAATCAAGCATAAAAAAATGTGGAGAATCTTTATCGAAGCTATGCGTCAAATCGACCCATTTTTTTGACTTCAATAAAGTGAGCGCTTGTAAAATGCTATTTGACATAAAAAACCTCATTTTTGATAATTTATTGATGTTATTTTTACCACTATTGCATGATTAATGCTGTAAGATTTTTTACCGTAAATAGTGATGTTCCTCATGTTTTATTCACTTTTATTGTTCCAGTAATGAACATACGAAATAAAGGCATAATAGATTTAAAGGCGGCCGGACTCGTCATTTCTGACTACTGAGGCTTGTGTTAGACTCGTCAGATACGAGCACATCAGGTTATGATTCTTATAAGCGGAAAATTATAAAGAAATAATAGAAAATAAGATAATTGATTTTTACATTAGTTAAAATTTAAAATCAAATATAATAAAAAAATATATATTATATATTTTTCGGCATTATTATTAATGTGATGTATTTCTATCTTATTGTTATCTAATGGTTTTTTGCCTTAATTGGTTTTCATTGATTAAAATTGAAAATCTTTTGCAAATTATTTGTTGGGATTTTTAATAAAAAAGAGATTAATATCATTCATAATTGAATTAGTTCAAAAAATGGCTAGTCTACATTTACCTAAAAAAGGAACTGTTATGCTTTGGAAGAATACTTCCAACCAGTTTGGTCACTTATCTGTCCTTTTACATTGGCTGGTTGCATTGGTCGTATATGGCATGTTTGCGCTAGGACTGTGGATGGTGACATTAGGGTATTACGATACGTGGTATCACAAAGCACCTGAAATTCATAAAAGCATCGGGATGTTGCTGTTTATCATGATGGCTGTGCGTGTTATCTGGCGTTTTATTTCTCCACCACCCAAGCCATTAGCCAGTTATAGCCGCTTGATTAGAATCAGTGCTGTTTTAATGCATATTTTGTTGTATATCTTATTGTTTGGCATTTTGATTAGTGGTTATTTAATTTCGACCGCTGATGGGCAGCCGATTTCTGTTTTTGACTGGTTTATTGTTCCGGCCACATTAATCGGTCAGGGCGAACAAGCGGATACTGCCGGAATGATTCATCTTTACCTTGCTTGGGCAGTGGTAATTTTATCGTTATTACATGCTGTTGCAGCATTAAAACACCATTTTATTGACCGTGATGCAACCTTAAAGCGGATACTGGGTTTCCGTCCTGAATAATATAAAAGACGATTATGGAGAAGAATATGTTGAAGAAGACGTTACTTGGCCTGACTGCGGGTGCATTGTTACTAAATGCAAGTTCTGCATTAGCTGCCAATTATAAAATTGATATACCCGGCCAGCACGCCTTTATTGGATTTCGCATTCAGCATTTGGGGTATAGCTGGCTATATGGGACATTTAAAGATTTTGATGGCTCTTTCACATTTGATGAGCAAAATCCGGCTGCAAATAAAGTTAATGTGACGATCAAAATAGCCAGTTTGGACACTAACCACGCCGAACGTGATAAACACCTGCGTAGTAAAGATTACTTTAATACAGAGAAATACCCTGAAGCAAAATTCACGTCAACTGAAGTGAAAAAAGAGGGGGAGAAATATGTTGTTACAGGTGATCTGACTTTAAATGGTGTGACAAAGCCAGTAGTACTGAATGCAGAACTATTGGGTGAAGGTAAAGATCCGTGGGGTGGCTACCGCGCAGGTTTTGATGCTTACGGCAAAATCAAACTGAAAGACTTTAATTTCCAAAAAGATTTAGGGCCTAAATCACAGGAAGCGGATTTATTGATTTCTATCGAAGGTGTTCGGGAAAAGTAATACGCTGATGACTTAGCTCGTTAGTGCAATTTATTAAGGGCTGCGCATTGCGTGGCCTGTTTTATTGATAGGCAAAACCTTCTTTTCAGTTGGTATGATGGATAGTGCTGTTTTTATATACAGTTTATTGCAGTTGATTGATTGTATGTGGTTTTTGGTGACCGGGGTAAGCGAGTGCAGCCAACAAAGAGGCAACTTGAAAGATGACGGGTATATATCGTTTGGAGAAAGACATAGTAAGCATCCATTTGTAGAGAACAGTAATAATAATGATGATGAGGCTGCTGTTTAATGCGGTCTTTTTCTTATCTGCCAAGTGAAATGATGTGATTTTTCACTTGGCATTATATCAATGAAAATGTTTATTACTTTATTGGTAATACATGCTTACGTGGTTTTTATTTTATTTCCTCTAGAGGGGAATACCGAGATTCTATTATGACATCGACAAGAAATTCATGTGAATTATCACCAAAAGTACCCGGTATATCATTGAATAAAAGTATTAATTCTCCATCTACAGGAACTGTTTTATGGAGTCCTCCATTGCCAATTTTAAACTTTCTGTTGGCGATTTTAGCGATGAGTGTGGCTATTTGTGGGGGCTGTGGATTATTAGGTACAGGGCCATCAGGTGATGCCCATTCAACATTATCATGGCCATATTTCACCCATCCATGTGCAACAACAGAGATTATATCTCCTTGTTTGAGAATAAGTCCTGTAGGTTTACCATTTTCAGCATTAGCTGGAACACTTCCTGACCAATTATACATAGTATTACCTCTGAAATTATGTTTTATAGAAATAGTTTTGTCAAAGATGTTTACATATTTGACTGAAAGAAAATTTATATTTTTATGATGTCAGGAACAATGAAAAACATCATAGGTTGTGACTTGCGTTAATAACAATTTTTAGAGCGATGATTAATTTAATGTTATAATTGTTTTTTATTTTAAATAGTTGTCCTGAATCGTTAAAATAGAATGGTTACAGTAATTTATTGATAGATAGTATTTTTTGCATGGAGCAGTTATTTATTACTACAAAGTGTACGTTTCACACATCAGATTATTGTTGATTTATAAAAAAGGTATACAGGACGCTCTGAGTGAATTAGAGAAGAAAATCCTGAGAGATCTAAATGTGAGGTGGTAAAGATGGATAATAAATTGTTTGTTAAGGTATTAAACCTCGTTTCAAGAGAAGTTTTTTCGCTTAATTGCGGTTTTTTGTGAGTGAAATAGGGTAATGAAAATTCATGAAGGTTATTGAAAAAGTGCTTGTGTTGGTGCTATAAAATTTCAATTATTACAAATCGAGAGTATCATTCGAGGTTTGAAACGGCGGCAAACCTTTAAAACGCTTAGGCTGTTAGGAGCCAAAGGGAATATTAATCTTCGCATCTTAACTGGGATAATATGGCACATTTTTCTTCTATTATTGAATTACAGGATCTAGTGGCTGATTTGGCAATGTTTGTGCAAAAATTGGCACAGTTCAAACAGCGGCTTAATTTGGATGTTGAGCAATATCAAGCCGATCATATCTCCCTGCGTTGTCACGACATCGCTGTAGCCGAGCGCTGGCGTAAAGGTTTTTTGCAATGTGGCAGTTTGATGTCAGAAAGTCTCATTAATGGGCGTCCAATCTGTTTGTTTGATTTAGAACAACCAATCATAGTGCTTAATTGGCAAATCGATTGTGTTGAACTGCCCTATCCTGGTAAGAAAACTTACTTGCATCAGGGATGGGAACATGTGGAACTGGTGTTGCCCGTGGCACCTGAGCTTTTATCAACAGCAGCAAAAGCATTATTACCGCAACCTTTGCCGACAGGTTTTTTTGTCAAAGAGAATCAACCCAAAGGGGAACAAGAGCGGTTGCCTAATCCTACTTTAGCTGTCACTGATGGTGAGATCACCGTCAAGTTTCACCCATTTACATTGCGTGAAATTGTTAAAAATGAGCACCAGTCGGCAAAATTAACTTTTTCGTCCTTGTGATCCAGATAAAAATTCTGACCTTGTGATTTCCTACAAATCATCGGCAATAATTAGGTGTCATAGTTAGTGAGTTGAACTACTGAATCGCGTAGATTCATTGATTGCTCGTTAATAACTGGGTGTCCAAGGAACTTCTGATGACAAAGTTAGAAATTTGTTGTTTTAGCGTGGGTTGCGCATTAATCGCACAACAGGCGGGTGCTGACCGGATAGAGCTTTGCGCCAGTCAGGCGGAAGGGGGATTAACACCGAGTTTTGGTACGTTGAAGCAGGCTATTGAGCAATTAACTATTCCTGTACATCCCATTGTACGTCCAAGAGGTGGTGATTTTTGCTACAGTCACTCAGATTTTGAGGTGATGAAAAATGATGTTGCTCAGATCCGTGATATGGGATTTATGGGCGTCGTTTTTGGTGTATTAGATGAAGAAGGACATATTGATTTGCCCCGTATGCAACAATTGATGGTACTGTCTGGCAATATGGCCGTCACTTTTCACCGTGCATTTGATATGTGTTTTAATCCTTATGTGGCATTGGATCAACTTACTCAACTTGGTATTAAACGAATATTGACTTCCGGTCAGCAACAGAATGCCGAATTGGGATTACCCTTATTGAAAGAGCTGCATCAAGCCAGTCAGGGGCCAATTATTATGGCGGGTGCGGGTGTTCGTATGAGTAATATTCATAAATTTATCGATATCGGGTTAACGGAAGTTCACAGTTCGGCAAGCCGGATTATGCCCTCTACCATGACCTACCGCAAAGCAGGGGTGACGATGAGCGCGGATAATGAAGTGGATGAGTTTTCACATTATTGTGTTGATGGTGGCGTGGTAGAGGTGATGAAAGGGATGCTGAGTTTGACTTTATTTGAATAATCTATTGTGAACTGGCCCTGTTGGGCCAGTTCTTAAAGTTAGGGCTTACGGGCGATGAGTACCGCCCGCAGAGGAGCGGGATAACCCTCAATGGTTTTACGGCTATCCGCAGGATCGAGGAAGTCAGATAGCGATTCAGTTTTCATCCAATCTGTACGACGTTGTTCTTCCGTCGTTGTGACTGCCTGATCGACAATTTTTACATCGACAAAACCGCACTTCTCCAGCCAAATTTTTAACATTTTTGCCGAAGGGATGAAATAGACGTTGCGCATTTGAGCATAACGTTCACCGGGGATTAAACAGGTATGTTTATCTCCTTCAACAACCAGACTTTCCAGTACTAACTCACCCTCAGATACCAGTTGGTTTTTCAATTGCCAGAGATGGTCAAGAGGAGAGCGGCGGTGATAGAGAACGCCCATCGAGAAAACCGTATCGAAAGCGGCTAGTGCCGGTAATTGTTCAATGCCCAGAGGTAAAAGATGGGCACGTTGATCATTGCCAAGTAACTTTCTGACAGCTTCAAATTGGCAGAGGAAGAGCTGAGTTGGATCGATACCAACGGCAAGTTCAGCCCCTTCACCCACCATCCTCCACAGGTGATAACCACTGCCGCAACCAACATCAAGAATTGTCCGGCCGGTTAATGGAGAAATATGGGGCAGTACCCGATCCCACTTCCAATCTGAACGCCATTCAGTATCAATATTTACGCTATAAAGAGAGAATGGGCCTTTGCGCCACGGCATGAATACTCGCAATATATTGGTAAGGCAAATTTTTTCACCTTCGGATAGGGGCGGATCGCGTTCTGCGATCACGCCATTTTTCAGATCTAATTGGGTCGGTGAAATTTCGGGTAGGTTTTCCAGGGTTTTTACCCATGGTTTAAAATTACCGTGCAGGGCCGCTTTTTGCCATTCTTGCAGTTGAGCAGGAAGGCAATTAAGCCAATGCTGGAGGTTATTTTTTGCAATAAGTTGATAAAAATTACCGAAATCGATCATTTATCGGCTCCTTTTATCGCTAGCAGTGAACCAAAGTTAAAACACTGAAACCAGACTTCAACGTGGTTAAAACCGGATTGGTGGAGACGGGATTTGTGTGTTTCTACAGAATCAGTCAACATGACATTTTCAAGCATGCTGCGTTTCTGGCTGATTTCCAGTTCGCTATATCCGTTAGCACGCTTAAAATCGTGGTGCATATTAAACAGTAACTCACCAATCTGTTGATCTTCAAAGCTGAATTTCTCTGATAAAACTAAAACACCCCCCGGACGTAATCCCTGATAAATCCGGTTAAGTAAACCTTGTCGATCTTGCGGGTTGAGGAATTGTAAGGTGAAATTCAGTACGACCATCGAAGCATTTTGAATATCGATATTAAGAATATCGGCTTCAATGACTTCAACCGGTGTTTGCGCCCGGAAAGCATCGATATGGCGACGACAGCGTTCCACCATTGCCGGGGAATTATCAACGGCGATAATTTTGCAGTTTTCAGCGGCAATATTGCGGCGCATTGCCAAGGTTGATGCGCCCAGAGAACAACCCAGGTCATAAATTTGACTGTTTGATGTCACGAAACGACAGGCCAGCATACCAATCATGGAAACAATATTTGAATAACCTGGCACGGAGCGTTGGATCATATCAGGGAAAACTTCGGCTACCCGTTCATCGAAACGCCAGTCTCCCAGATTGGCAATGGGCGTGGCAAACAGGCTATCCCTTTGATGGTAAGGATCTTGATTTGACATAACAGCATTAATTATCAGAAAAAATAGAAGGTGGCATTCTAACAGAAATTCACAAAAAGGCTGCAAGGGTAATCAGCGCAATAATTCCAGGCAGCAGAGTTTGCTGCCTGTTATTTCAGCGCTAGTACTATTAGATTAGTAGAGAGAAAATATCTGTTCCCAAGGCAAGTAGTAAATATTTGTCATCACCATTAATACGATTGAGAGATAAGTTGCTACCATGCCTGAACGTCGCCAGCGGAGTTCACGGTGGTGCAGACCATAATAATGCAAGACTCTGCCGGTGAGCAGAATCAAACCACAGACATGTATCATCCAGACATTTGAGCCGTTCATCTCCATCATGACTAGCAATAACATAGAGATAGGAATATATTCCACAGCATTACCGTGGATGCGGATCGCTGTTTGTAATTCGTAAAAACCACCGTCTCCATATGAGACACGATATTGTGTTCTTAACTTAACCACATCAAAAGACAGCTTAATCAATAATAGTGCGCCCAACACAACATAAAGCGAGCTAACCATTTTTAACTCCATTGCCTAACCGAAATTGGCCAATTAAGTTATGATAAACCCCAAAAATAAAACTGTCGCTATAAATAGATGGGAATTGAAAATAAATTGCCCGATTATCAGACATCAAGCAATGGTATAGCATCGGAATATTACCTGCCCTTATCTCTGAGCAGAATTTCCATTATAATGGCGACCTTTTTTGACACTTCATGACATTTTTCAAGTTCAAGAACGATGCCAAAATTTCCGCAGCAACAGCACAACAGCCGAGTAAAAGGATATTGTATGCGTACTGATTATTGTGGGCAGTTGAATCTGACCCATGAAGGCCAGAAGGTGACTCTTTGTGGTTGGGTAAACCGCCGCCGTGATCTGGGTGGCTTGATTTTTATTGATATGCGTGATCGTGAAGGGATTGTTCAGGTGTTTTTTGACCCAGATCAGCAAGCCGCATTTTCTCAGGCTGCTGAACTGCGTAATGAATTCTGTATTCAAATCACCGGTACTGTACGCGCCCGTCCTGACAGTCAAATCAATAAAGATATGGCTACCGGTGAAATAGAGGTTTTTGCGGAAAGTTTAAATATTATCAACCGCTCCGAACCTTTGCCTTTGGATAGCAATCAGACGAACAGTGAAGAGCAGCGTCTGAAATATCGTTATATTGATCTGCGCCGGCCTGAAATGGCAAATCGTCTGAAAGCACGTGCTAAAATCACCAGTTTTGTTCGTCGTTTCATGGATAATCAGGGTTTCCTGGATATTGAAACGCCGATGCTGACGAAAGCAACCCCCGAAGGTGCTCGTGATTATTTGGTGCCGAGTCGTGTTCATAAAGGCAAATTTTATGCCCTGCCTCAATCCCCACAGTTATTTAAACAATTGCTGATGATGTCTGGTTTTGACCGTTATTATCAAATTGTTAAATGCTTCCGTGATGAAGATTTGCGTGCGGATCGTCAGCCAGAATTCACCCAGATCGATGTGGAAACTTCCTTTATGACTGCTGAGCAGGTAAGGGAAATGATGGAAAAAATGATCCGCGAATTGTGGCTTGAAATTGAAGGTGTTGATCTGGGGCATTTCCCGGTGATGACGTTTGCCGAAGTGATGCGTCGTTTCGGTTCTGATAAACCTGATCTGCGTAACCCATTGGAGTTGGTTGATGTTGCTGATCTGGTTAAAGATGTGGAATTTAGTGTTTTTGCTGAACCGGCGAATGACAGTAAAGGCCGCGTAGCCGTAATTCGGGTACCAGGTGGCTCTGAACTGAGCCGTAAGCAGATTGATGAATATGGCAAATTCGTTGGGATTTATGGCGCAAAAGGGCTGGCGTGGATAAAAGTCAATGCGCGTGCTGCCGGTCTGGAAGGGGTTCAAAGTCCGATAGCTAAGTTCCTGAATGCAGAGGTGATTGAAGGTCTGCTTTCCCGTACCGATGCACAGGATGGCGATATTTTGTTCTTCGGTGCTGGTAATGTAAAAGTGGTCACTGATGCTTTGGGAGCGTTGCGTCTGAAATTAGGGCGCGATCTGAGCCTGACAAAATTGGATAGCTGGCGGCCACTGTGGGTTATCGACTTCCCCATGTTCGAAAATGATGGGGAAGGTGGCCTGACCGCTATGCACCATCCGTTTACTTCACCGTGTAATATGTCAGCGGCGGAGTTGGAGCAAGATCCGGTTTCGGCTATTGCCAATGCTTACGATATGGTGATTAACGGCTACGAAGTGGGTGGTGGCTCAGTACGTATTCACCGTAATGAAATGCAACAAGCGGTGTTCCGTATTTTGGGCATTAATGAGCAGGAACAGCAGGAGAAATTTGGCTTCTTGCTGGATGCACTGAAATTTGGTACGCCTCCCCATGCAGGTTTGGCATTTGGTCTTGACCGTTTGGTGATGTTGCTGACAGGAACGGATAACATCCGTGATGTTATCGCATTCCCTAAAACTACCGCTGCCGCTTGTTTAATGACGGAAGCGCCAAGTTATGCCAATTCGGCGGCCCTTGAAGAGTTATCAATCTCTGTTGTTGCTAGAAAAGAGAGTCAATAATGGCTTATAAGCGCCCCGAGTCTGTACTGGTGGTTATTTATGCGTTTTCCAGCCGACGGGTGCTAATGTTACAGCGGCGGGACGATCCTGATTTTTGGCAGTCTGTCACTGGCAGCCTTGATGGAGATGAAACGCCGTGGGAGACAGCATTACGTGAAGTGCAAGAAGAAGTCGGTATTGATATTATAGGTGAAAATCTTGAACTGATAGATTGCCGGCGTTCTCTTTATTATGAGATTTTTACCCACTTGCGCCATCGCTATGCTCCAGGAGTCACCCGCAATAAAGAGTACTGGTTCTGTCTGGCATTGCCGGAAGAGCGAGAATGCCTGTTGACTGAACATCAAGCTTATCAGTGGCTGGATGCGGATAAAGCAGTAAAGCTCACTAAGTCGTGGAGCAATCGGCAGGCGATTGAAGAGTTTGTTATTGAATAAGTTTATTAGACGTTTTATCGGAGAACCTTATGGCAGGTCATAGTAAATGGGCCAACACCAAGCACCGCAAAGCTGCGCAGGATGCGAAACGCGGTAAGATTTTCACCAAAATTATCCGGGAGCTAGTAACGGCAGCCCGTTTGGGTGGTGGAGATCCGGCATCTAACCCACGTCTGCGCGCTGCAATTGATAAAGCACTGTCCAACAACATGACCCGCGATACTCTGAACCGTGCTATCGCTCGTGGTGTCGGCAACGATGACGCGGATAACATGGAAACCATCATTTATGAAGGTTATGGTCCGGGGGGAACGGCGGTGATGGTTGAGTGTCTGAGTGACAACCGTAATCGTACTGTTTCCGACGTTCGTCATGCTTTCACTAAAACCGGTGGTAATTTGGGCACTGATGGCTCGGTGGCTTATCTGTTCACCAAGAAAGGGGTGATTTCTTACGCGCCAGGATTGGATGAAGATGCGGTTATGGAAGCGGCGTTGGAAGCCGGCGCTGATGATGTAGAAACCTATGATGATGGCGCGATTGATGTTTACACTACACCAGAAACGTTTGGTGACGTGAAAGATGCGTTAGATGCCGCCGGTTTTGTGGCTGAATCAGCGGAAGTTTCGATGATCCCTTCTACTAAAGCGGAATTGGATGCGGAAACCGCACCTAAATTATTGCGCTTGATTGATATGTTGGAAGATTCAGACGACGTACAAGAGGTTTACCATAACGGCGAAATCTCTGATGAAGTTGCTGCTTTGCTGTAATTTCAATCGGGTTGTATAGCGTAGAGAAAGTGTGCTGTGGTACAGGACACTTTCTCTAACGTTTTTATCTCCTTATATTAAAGGTGATAATCAAAGGCGAATAAATAAAATATGGCGATTATCTTAGGTATCGACCCGGGTTCCCGCGTCACTGGCTATGGTGTGATCCGTCAGCAGGGACGTCATTTGAGCTATCTTGGTAGTGGTTGTATCCGAACAAAAGTTGATGATCTGCCTAACCGATTACAGCGTATTTATGCGGGTATCTTTGAAATTATTACGCAGTTTCAACCAGATGCTTTTGCCATCGAGCAGGTCTTTATGGCAAAAAACGCCGATTCAGCGCTGAAATTAGGGCAAGCGCGGGGAGTTGCGATTCTTGCTGCCGTTAATCAATCGGTACCGGTTTTTGAATATGCTGCTCGGCAGGTGAAACAAACGGTTGTCGGAACCGGGGCGGCTGAAAAAAGCCAAGTTCAACACATGGTACGCTCGGTGCTGAAATTGTCTGCTAATCCGCAATCCGATGCGGCAGATGCATTGGCCGTTGCGATAACCCATTGTCACTTTAATCAGAATCTTTTGCGGGTTGGTGATCCCAGATTAATCTTGGCACGTGGACGTTTAAGATAACGGCTGGATATGCATCCAGCTTTTTTTATGTTATAACCATAAGTAGAACAATCAGTTTTATTTTTTAGGGGGTAAACGAGTGATAGGGCGTCTCAGAGGAATTGTGCTGGAAAAACAACCACCCTTGGTTTTACTGGAAACGAATGGCGTTGGTTATGAAGTCCATATGCCAATGACCTGTTTTTATGAATTGCCTGATGCCGGACAGGAGACTGTTCTGTTTACTCACTTTGTTGTGCGTGAAGATGCGCAATTACTTTATGGTTTTAATGATAAGCAGGAGCGGGCACTATTCCGAGAATTAATTAAAGTGAATGGCGTAGGGCCTAAATTGGCGTTGGCTATTCTTTCGGGCATGTCTGCGCAGCAATTTGTTTCTGCTATTGAACAAGAGGCGATCGCTTCTCTGGTTAAACTACCGGGTGTGGGTAAGAAAACCGCTGAACGGCTGGTGGTTGAAATGAAAGATCGCTTTAAAGGGCTGAATGGCGATCTCTTCAATCAGAGCAGTGATATTAATTTGCCGGCAACGGCCAAACAGACAACTTCTGACGTTGATAGCGAAGCGGAAGCTGCTGCGGCATTAGTCTCTCTGGGTTACAAACCGCAAGAGGCTAGCCGCATGGTAAGTAAAGTTGCTAAACCGGGCGCGGATTGTGAAACACTTATCCGCGAAGCGCTTCGCGCTGTTCTCTAAGTTACAGGGGTAAGCCATGATTGAAGCTGACCGTCTGGTTTCTGCGGAAGTTTTGCCAGATGATGAAGCCGTTGACCGTGCCATCAGACCTAAATTGTTGTCTGAATATGTCGGACAACCGCAGGTCTGTGAGCAGATGGAGATTTTTATTCAGGCTGCCAGACAGCGTGGTGATGCTCTTGACCATCTACTGATTTTTGGTCCGCCGGGATTGGGGAAAACAACGCTGGCGAATATTGTTGCCAATGAGATGGGTGTTAATCTTCGCACAACTTCAGGCCCGGTGTTGGAAAAAGCGGGTGATTTGGCGGCAATGCTGACCAATCTTGAACCGCACGATGTGTTGTTTATCGATGAAATTCACCGCTTATCGCCGGTAGTGGAAGAAATTCTTTATCCAGCAATGGAAGATTACCAGCTGGATATTATGATTGGCGAGGGGCCGGCAGCCCGTTCGATTAAAATTGATTTGCCACCTTTTACCTTGATTGGTGCTACTACTCGCGCAGGCTCTTTAACTTCTCCACTGCGTGATCGGTTCGGTATCGTGCAGCGCCTTGAGTTTTATAACGTGGACGATTTGCAAAGTATCGTTTCTCGCAGCGCTCGTTTTATGGGGGTGGCGATCACTGACGAGGGCGCCCGGCAAGTTGCCATGCGTTCTCGTGGAACGCCGCGGATTACAAATCGTTTACTGCGCCGGGTACGTGATTTTGCTCAAGTAAAAGGGAATGGTGCGATTGATGGCAATATTGCCACCAGAGCGCTGGATATGTTGAGCGTAGATGCTGCCGGTTTTGATTATCTGGATCGTAAATTACTGATTGCCATCATTGATAAATTTATGGGCGGGCCGGTTGGGGTAGATAATCTTGCCGCTGCTATTGGTGAAGAGCGGGAAACGATTGAAGATGTGCTGGAACCCTTTTTGATTCAACAGGGTTTTATTCAACGCACTTCCCGTGGACGAATTGCCACCGAACATGCTTATCGCCATTTTGGTATGGTCAGAGATCAGGAATGACTTGTTTAATTACCTGAAAAATCGGGATGGGTACTCCCTGCAAGGGAAACCTATCCCGTTCTCCTGATAACTGGGTTATCCCCACTCAGTGGATCAATTTTTTGCTTTACTGATCAGGCTGATAATAAACATCACCGCAGCACATAGCACGACAGAAGGCCCAGCTGGTGTGTCGTAAACGGCGGAGAAAGCTAATCCACCGGTGACGGCAAGCGTACCAACCGCAATAGCAATACCGGCCATTTGCTCCGGTGTACGGGCAAAACGGCGAGCAGTGGCGGCCGGGATAATGAGCAGGGAGGTGATAATCAGTGCGCCGACAAACTTCATTGCCAAGCCGATTGTCAACGCGGTTACCAGCATTAACAGCACTCTTAACCGCTGTATTTTAATTCCATCCACAAAAGCCATTTCTTGACTGACGGTGATAGAGAGCAAGGCGTTCCATTGCCAGAACAGGAGCGTGGTGACCATGGTGACACCGATGGCAATCAACCAAATATCTTCATAGGTGACTGATAACAAATCACCAAACAGATAAGCCATCAAATCAACTCGCACATTAGACATTAAACTGACAACCACTAGCCCTAATGATAATGCGCTGTGAGCCATAATCCCCAACAAAGTATCGATTGCCAGTTGAGGACGTTTCTCCAGCCAAACTAAAATAATTGCCAGTATCAAAGTGACGGCGATAATTGTGTAAAAAGGGCTAATATTTAGCAATAATCCGAAAGCAACGCCCAGTAATGAAGCATGAGCCAGAGTATCGCCAAAATAGGACATTCTGCGCCAGACAACAAATGAGCCTAATGGCCCGGCAGCAATAGCCAATAATACGCCGGCCAACCAACCGGGGAATAATAATTCGATCATGAGTGGCATTCCCTGTTATTTTCCAAGCTAATTTTCCCTTTCAGATCATGGTGATGGTCGTGTTGGTGGCGGTATATTGCCAATTGTTCAGCACCATGATGACCAAACATCGCGATAAATTCAGGGTGAGTTGAAACAACTTCAGGTGTGCCGGAACAACAAATATGTTGATTAAGGCATAAAACTTCGTCTGTTTTCGCCATGACCAGATGCAAATCATGGGAAACCATCAGTACAGCGCAATGTAATTCGGTCCTGATTTGATTGATTAAATCATAAAGTGCTAATTGACCATTAACATCGACCCCTTGTGTTGGTTCATCAAGGACGAGTAATTGAGGTTGATTTAATAGTGCTCTGGCTAATAAAACCCGTTGGCTTTCCCCACCGGATAATTTTTGCATGGGCTGTTGCAATAGATGAGCAGCATTTACTCGTTCAAGTGCCGGCAATATATCGCCAGATTTTACCTCGGGTTTTAGCATCATGAAGCGTTTAACTGTCAATGGCAGGGTGGGGTCAAGATGCAACTTCTGTGGAACATAGCCGATTTTCAATCCATCGGTATGTTCAATAGTGCCGGATGATGGCTCAATAAGCCCTAAAACAACGCGGACTAAAGTTGATTTACCGGCACCATTAGGACCTAGCAACGTCAGAATATTTCCTCGTTGCAAATGTAGAGAGATATTGTTTAATACCCGACGATCGCCGAAATTAACAGCAATATTTTTTAAAGTGATGAGTGTCGACATGTTAAATATATCTTGCGTGAATATTGAGATGTTATAATATAACAATTCTGGTTTCTGTCCACGAGATATTTACATTATGTTACACAAATCATATAAACTAGCGCACAAGTTTCTCTGCAAGACTGCGATTACTGCTGTTTTCATGTCAGGAACGATACAATCGGTTAATGCCGATGTTGTGACATCAATCCGTCCGTTGGGTTTTATTGCTGCGGCAATAACTGAGGGTGTAACTGATACGCAGGTACTGTTACCTGATGGGGCATCACCGCATGATTATGCATTGAAACCGTCTGATCTTAAGAAAGTTAATCAGGCAGATTTAGTTGTGTGGGTTGGACCTGAGATGGAAATCTTTTTGTCTAAACCGTTAGCCAAAGTTCCACAAAATAAACAGTTAGTTTTAGCGCAATTGCCAACGATTAGGCCATTATTGCTGAAAAATAATGAAGATTTACCCAAATCGGATCAACATAAACATGAAGATGGTCATGAACATCATTCTCATGGTGAATATAATATGCACATCTGGTTATCACCAGAAATAGCAAAACAGGTCGCACAGGGGATTTATGACCAATTACAAGCGCGTTATCCGCATAAAAAAGCAGCGCTGGACGTAAACCTACGTAAATTCAATACTCAGCTTGCGCAAACTGACAAAAATATTGCTAATATTCTTAAGCTGGTGCGTGGTAAGGGGTATTTTGTTTTTCACGATGCTTATGGCTATTTCGAGCAGCATTATGGCCTGACGCCATTAGGACATTTTACGATTAATCCTGAAATACAACCTGGCGCACAAAAATTACATCATATACGAACACAATTGGTTGAGCAGAAAGCAACCTGCATTTTTGCTGAGCCACAATTCAGGCCGACCGTTATTAATGCTGTGGCAAAGGATACGGGAGTGCGTATGGGCACTTTAGATCCGTTAGGAGGCCGCATCGTATTGGATAAGGACAGCTATATGAAATTTATAACTCAGTTGTCGGAACAGTACGCGGGTTGCCTGAATTAAAGTAATAAGGAATTCAATGAGTGCAACAGATAGTTAAAACTATCGTTCTGGTGTATAAGGAGTTACCGCGACCGCATAAAATTATGTTGGGTTCGCTGACTGTAGCAACATTGGTTGTCACTATGTGGCAACCTATTGCTTATCATCATGAACAAGAAGAAACAACAGTCGGCAGCATCGCCATCAACCTTCCCGTCGATAGTGATGAAATTATTGCAGATAGCAGTGAACAGCTACCGGACGAGGGTATTCCTGATGAAGAGACGAACTCAGAGGTCACGGCTCAAACTCCGCATGAATATATTGTCTCCGACGGTGACACCCTCAGTAATATTCTGACCCAATTTGGTATCGACTCTTCTGATGTAGCGTTACTCGCGAGTCAGCATAAAGCGTTACGGGGATTGAACATTGGTCAGCCATTGTCATGGACAGTCAATGAAGCGGGTGACTTGCAAACGCTGACTTGGGGTGTTTCCCGCCGTGAAATGCGCATTTATACCCGTGAAGGCGATCTGTTTAAAGAAACAAAAGAGTTTCAGAAAGGGGAGTGGAAAAACAGCGTCGTCGTTGGTGTTGTTGATAGTAACTTTACCAGCAGTGCTTTAAATGCCGGCTTAACCAGCAGTGAAGCACGTGAAGTCACTAAGGCACTGCAATGGCAAATTGATTTGCGTAAATTACATGAAGGTGATCGTTTCTCTGTATTGCTGTCCCGTGAAATGTTGGATGGTCACAGTGAACAGAGCCAATTACTTGGTGTTCGCCTAAATAGTGGTGGTAAAGATTATTATGCTATCCGGGCGGAAGATGGGCGTTTTTATGATCGTCAAGGTTCCGGTCTGGAGCGCGGTTTTTTGCGTTTTCCAACCACCAAGCAATTTCGGGTATCTTCCCAATTTAATCCTCGGCGTGTGAATCCAGTTACTGGTCGGGTTGCGCCGCATAAAGGTGTGGATTTTGCCATGCCGGTGGGAACGCCTGTTTTGGCGGTGGGTGACGGTGAGGTGATTGTCTCCAAATATAATGGAGCAGCAGGTAACTTTATTGCCATTCGCCATGGACGCCAATATACCACGCGTTATATGCACTTGAGAAAGCTGCTGGTGAAATCAGGGCAGAAGGTAAAACGGGGTGATCGTATTGCGTTGTCCGGTAGCACTGGTCGTTCTACGGGCCCACATTTGCATTATGAATTCTGGATCAATCAGCAGGCGGTAAACCCATTAACGGCGAAATTACCGCGTTCTGGAGGTTTGAGTGGTAAAGAACGCACAGAATTCCTGGCAACGATAAAAGAGGTAACGCCTCAGCTTCTGTTAGATTGAGTTTAATTGTTCATTAGTAACAGACTTTAAAGCGGATGATTGCTATCATCCGCTGTCGTTTTATTTATGTTCAGAAAAATGTGTGTTGATATCGTTGATATAACCCCCTGTACATGTGAAATGAACAATGATCTTTTTGTTTTAAAAGAGATAGCTCATGTATAAAGAAACAGATACAGACAGTAAAGTTGGTTATGTGCCGACATTTCATAAATCTTACTTGCATCCTCGTTACTGGGGATTATGGCTGGGCATTGGTGTGTTGGCCGGGCTGGCTTACCTGCCGGTTAAAGTGCGTGATCCTCTGCTGGCTAAAATAGGCTGGCTGGCGGGTAAGTTTGCGAAAGGGGCTCGTCGTAGAGCAAGAATAAATCTGTGTTACTGTATGCCGGAACTAACAGAGCAACAGCGTGAGGCATTGATTGATAAGATGTTTTCTACCGCACCTCAACCTTTTGTTATGTTGGCTGAACTTTGTTTACGTGGTACAAAATCAACGTTAAACCGGACTCATTGGCATGGCGAAGAGATTATTCTTCAACTGAAAGAGCAAGGGAAGAATGTTATTTTCATGGTTCCTCATGGCTGGGCTGTGGATATTCCTGCGATATTGCTGACGGCGGGTGGACAAAAAGCAGCGGCTATGTTTCATCATCAAAAAAACCCAGTATCAGATTATTTGTGGAATAAAGCTCGCGGTCAATTTGGTGGTCGTTTACATTCCCGTGATGCTGGAATTAAACCTTTTATCGCCACTGTTCGCCAGGGTTTCTGGGGATATTATCTGCCTGATCAGGATCATGGTGAAGAACACAGTGAGTTTGTTGATTTTTTCGCAACTTATAAAGCGACATTGCCAGCCATTGGGCGATTGATGAAGGTTTGTCGTGCCGCTATTGTGCCCCTGTTTCCGGTTTATAATTACCGTACCCATCAGCTTGATATTTATATTCGTCCACCAATGGATGATATTGATGGCAAAGATGATGCTTTTATTGCTCGTCGGATGAATGAAGAATTAGAACAATTAGTGCGACCAAATCCTGAGCAGTACACTTGGATACTTAAATTGCTTAAGACGCGGAAAGAGGGTGATATTGAGCCGTATAACAGAGAAGATCTGTGATTCTAATCGCAAGATATATGTGAAAACCATAATCACAGTTTGAAAGTTTTTATTGTCCCCCTAATGTTGGGCATGTTAGGGGGTTTTGTGAAAAAACATATTATTTGTACTTTGATATATTAGTTGAATGGTGGTTCTATATTTTCAAATACAGTATTAGTTGAGTGAAATAGAGACGGTAAGAATCTATTTTTACCGTCGGGTCGTTGTTGGATAAGCGAAACGCGCCAGTATTCTAGGTTTACCTGATTGTCGAAAACTTGGCGCTAAATGTAATAAAGTTTTATTCCACTTCAAGAATACGGCAGGTGTTAGTACTGCCAATTGTCCCCATCTGATCACCTTGAGTCACCAGAACAAGGTCACCGGAAACCAGATAACCTTTGTCACGTAGACGATTAACCGCTTCATTGGCCGCTGTAATGCCGTCAGTATGACTGCTGCAATAAACCGGTGTAACGCCACGGTAAAGTGCAGTTTGGTTTAAGGTTTTCTCATGACGAGACATAGAGAATATGGGGAGACCAGAACTGATGCGAGACATGATACGAGTGGTGCGGCCTGATTCGGTCATTGCAATAATGGCTTTAACCCCGTTTAGGTGGTTTGCCGCGTACATGGTAGACATTGCAATGGCTTCTTCGATACTGTCAAAAGTTGTGTCTAGCCGATGTTTTGATACGTTTAGCCCGGGCATTTTTTCTGCTCCGAGACAGACTCGCGCCATTGCGGCAACCGTTTCGGCAGGGTATTGGCCCGCGGCGGTTTCAGCGGAGAGCATCACGGCGTCAGTGCCATCAAGCACGGCATTTGCCACATCCATCACTTCTGCGCGGGTAGGCATTGGGTTGGTGATCATAGACTCCATCATCTGAGTCGCGGTAATAACTACACGATTCAGTTGGCGGGCACGGCGAATTAATTTTTTCTGAACGCCAACCAACTCTGGATCGCCGATTTCTACGCCAAGGTCACCACGAGCGACCATGACGACATCAGAAGCCAGAATGATTTCATCAATGGTTTTATCACTGCTAACGGCTTCTGCACGTTCAACTTTTGCCACGATCTGCGTTTCACAGCCTGCGTCTCGTGCCAGGCGGCGAGCATAGTTAAGATCTTCACCGGTACGGGGGAAAGAGACAGCAAGGTAATCAACGCCAATTCTGGCCGCCGTAATAATGTCTTCTCTATCTTTTTCGGTCAGGGCTTCAGCGGATAATCCACCGCCCAGTTTGTTGATGCCCTTATTGTTAGATAGCGGGCCGCCTACAGTGACTTCAGTGAATACTTTCATTCCCTGAACTGTTAATACTTTGAGTTGAACACGCCCATCATCCAGCAACAAAGTATCACCCGGTACAACATCTGTGGGTAATCCTTTGTAGTCGATACCGACTTTCTCCTTATCGCCTTCGCCTTTACCAAGATTGGCATCAAGCAGAAATTTATCTCCGACATTCAGGAAAATCTTGCCCTCTTTAAACGTTGATACGCGAATTTTAGGTCCTTGAAGATCGCCAAGAATAGCGACATGGCACCCGAGTCGGGCTGCAATCTCGCGGACTTTGTTGGCTCGCTGGAGATGATCTTCGGCGGTACCGTGGGAAAAGTTAAGGCGGACTACGTTTGCACCCGCAGCAATAATCTTTTCAAGATTATTATCGCGGTCGGTAGCCGGACCAAGTGTAGTAACAATCTTAGTTCTTCTGAGCCGTCTGGACATGTGTTACTCCGTTGACCTGTGAGTATTGGTATTGGTTATATAAAAATAATCAATAATCTATTAATTATCCTATAAAACGAGTAAAAAAACTCTTCGGCAATCCAACTATCAAGGCTGCTTATAGATTACTCTTGTAACTTGCCCCGTTGCAAAGTCGCAAGCGACTACCGTGGGGCTTTTTGTGACCCGTATCAACTTATCATGATACTTTTCGCTGTAGTGCCTATTGACCGTTGTCAACTATAGAGGAACGACAGGGGGAACGTTTTACACAATCGCTATGCCCTAGCGAATCAGCTAACCCTTTTTTAACGGATATTTATTGCCGCATTTCTATCCTATCATGATTTGTTCCCGATTTATCAATAATCTAATAGCCTTGGAGATTTTGATAATGAAAAGTTGTAGTCTCGCCGTTGACGGCGAGGAGTAGTCACAAGGGACGAAACGTTCAGGATGAGGGGCTGTAAAGTACGCAAATGATAAATTTTACTTTAGTATGTCGAGTTGACACTGTCTCTTAAGTCAGATTTATGATTAAGAGACAGTTATTTGCGTGAGGTTTGTCAGCGATCTGGGGGATGCAGGGTTCTTATGCTTTTCGATGCCATCCCATCAACTTAATATATGAATTGGTAATTGTAATCGCTGCATTGGCACCTGTATCTCCGGTATTACCTGAAATTGTATGGTTGTGTGATCCTATTGATACCGTATGAGAGTGGTTGCCATCAGTGCTGGTGTTGAATTTGTAGTTGTCATTATCTGGCACGTTTGCTGACCCTATATTGTTTCTAGAATTGTCGTAATAGCCGTAACGTCCCCCCCAAGCTTCACCCCAAGCGCTATCATGATGGTGAGCTCCAGTGGTATTAGTGGTTTTGGTGCCATAATCAAATGTGCTCGTTGTCCCAGAAAATGTATGATTATGTGCTGGCATTTGTGCTGCTGTCAGACTTATCGAATCGTTGCCGCCAGTTGATAAAAGATCGGAACCATTGGCGTTAGCTAACCGAACTGTTTTATTTTCACCAATGTATTCCCAGGTAGTACCCGGAAATAGCACATTGGGGTTTTTATTTTGAGCGAACCAAATCACAATGCCTACAGGATATTGAGTGTTGATAATGGTTTCGATTAAGCCAAGATTTTTCACAAATGCATTTTTATCAGGAATATCGGCACCGTTTTGGTTTTTTGCTAGCCGGTTATTAGCGTTATCGTTTACATCAGCAACAAGCTTCTGAGTTGCTGCGAGGGTATTACTGTTACCTATTTTGTCGGTGAGTTGAATAATGCCTTGTTGTGTTAATGAGGCGCTTGGCACTGCTGCTGCAATTTTTTGTTCTAATGCTCTATTTAATAGTGTTGTGAGGTTGGCGGTATTACCATCATCCAAAATATCATTGCCAGATTGCGTCATGATAAAATTAGCGACGACAGAGGATATGGTTGACGACTGACGTAATACTTTGTTTAGCAAATGAATAGTAATATCACCTGGAGGGAATCCAGTCTTCAAATTTGGGCTTTCTTCATAGGCTTCTTGGCTGACTACATTAGCATTATTACTAATGGAAAAAGCTTTGAAATCATTTTTTGGGTTCATGTTTCCACCTAAAATTAAATTATTTTATAATCAAGGTATTAGATTATTATAGGAGTAATTTCCATAAATATATTTTAATGATAGTTTAGCTTGGAAAAATTATGATAAATTGTCCTTGTAACTTAGGAAGTTAATTGTTTTTGTATAATGGATAGAAATAAAAATCCGAAATTGTGTGATCAAATAAATATCTAAGCCGTTTATATTCAATATCTGAAAAAATGCTGATGGCTATATTATTTTTGTCCAGTACGGATTTACTCATTAGGCGGTCCTTATAATGTAATTAAATGCTACATTTCTTGGACGTGTTTCATTATCACCATTCATCCCAATGGATTTATTTTCCCCTAAGCTACCTCGTTCGTTTGAACCACCAGTCATACTGCCACGCATGGGGTCTGTATATTCAAGAGAGGTTTTATCGCTGTTAGTGGTATTAATATTATGATTATGTCTTTTGAATGCATCATATTGAAAACTCAATATATTACGTCCGTTATCAATACCACGCCAACTATCCCAACCACGAATAAATTCACCACGTAAATCGGGTAATATCCCATTAGGGTAGGCTTGCGCTAATTTCGGATATTTTGTTTTATCAAAAGGAGCGCCGTTACATTGTGCCCATCCTTCTGGTGGGGTGGTAGTCGGCCAGGGAAGTGGTACCCCTACCGGGATCAATTTTTCAAACAAACTGAGGTTTCTCACAAAAGCATCTTTATCAGGAATGTCGGCACCGTTTTGGTCTTTTGCCAGCCGGTTATTCGCATTCTGATTAACATCAGAAACAAGCTTCTGCGTTGCCGCAAGGGTATTACTGTTACCTGTATTGTCTGTGAGTTGAATAACGCCTTGTTGTGTTAGTGAGGCACTTGGTACTGTTGTTGTAATTTTTTGTTCTAACGCGCTATTTAATTGGGTAATGAGTTTAGCGATATCACCGTCATCCAGAATATCATTGTCAGATTGTGTCGCGATAAAATTAGCGACGACAGAGGATATGGTTGACGATTGGCGTAATACTTTGTTTAGCAAATGAATAGTAATATCACCTGGAGGAAACCCAGTTTTCAAACTTCGGTTTTTTTCATAGGCTTCTTGACTGATTACATTAGCATTATTACTGATAGAAAAAGCTTTAAAATCATTCTGGTGAATCATATATTTTCCTAAAATTGAATAATGTGATTTTATAAGCAGCATATTGAATTATTGTAAAATTCATTTTCCGCAATATATGTTAATAGTAGTTTAGCTCGGAAAAAGCATGATAAAGTATTCTTATAAGTTAAAGGGTTAATTGTTTTTGTATAATGGATAGGAATAAAAATGCGAAACTGTGTGATTGGATAAATATTTAAGTAATTTATATTCAACATCTGAAAGTTATTTTGCTATTACTGTTTTCTATTTCTTCCGGTTTCGATTTTTTCGGAATTATTTATAATAACCCTCTGGTTTGATTTTTGATTTTTTAAACTATCATTATTTTATTGAGTTAACTAAGTGATATAGGATTTTCTTGCCATAATTATATGATTCTTCTCATATATTGACCAATGTAGATTATTTACTGGCACTCAATGATCCATAAACGATTGCTGACTACGCGATTGCTGCGAGTCAGCCTAACAACAAGAGGATTACTTTCAGGTTGAGGGAAAGTCAATTTTATTAAGGCGTGAATTCCGCAGCGCTTCTTTGACTCTTTTCAAGTTATCTCTGAATTTTGAACCACGGCGCAGGGTAAAACCCGTAGCTAAAACATCAATAACAGTTAATTGAGCGATTCTTGAGACCATTGGCATATAAATGTCTGTATCTTCCGGGACGTCCAGAAGAATGGCGAGCGTTGCTTCGTGGGCGAGGGGAGAATCTTGGGAGGTAATTGCGATAACTGTCGCATCATTTTCTCGCGCAAGTTGTGCTGCTTCAACCAAACTTTTAGTTCTGCCGGTATGGGAGATGAGTACGACGACATCACCTTCGGCACTGTTAATACAGCTCATCCGTTGCATCACAATGTCATCAAAATAGATAACCGGAATATTGAACCGGAAAAATTTATTCATTGCGTCATGGGCGACGGCCGCAGAAGCCCCTAAACCAAAAAATGAGATTTTCCGGGCTTGTGTTAGTAAGTCAACAGCTCGGTTAATAGACGTAATATCCAGATTGTTTTTCACGGTATCCAGAGTTGCCATTACCGATTCAAATATCTTATTGGTGTAGGCACTAACTGTATCGCTCTCTTCAACATTGCGATTTACGTAAGGCGTACCATTGGCAAGACTTTGGGCTAGATGGAGTTTAAAATCGGGAAAACCTTTAGTATCCAGACGGCGACAAAAACGATTAACCGTGGGCTCACTGACTTCCGCCATTTTCGCCAGCGTTGCGATACTGGCATGGATCGCAGTTTGCGGTGAAGCCAGGATTATCTGCGCCACTTTTTTTTCTGACTTACTCAAGAATTCGATACTGTTTTGGACTCGTTCCAGTGTATTCATAAAACGCAGTTACCTGTGATTTTTGACGATTTCATTCAGAGGAGAAATCTATAATAAATTTTATGAAAATATACTATTAGCAAATTGAAGCTGGCAGTAGGAAGTCACAATAATTTAATGTTTTTCATAAAAGTATGACTAGTGTCTAACTTTCATATTGGTAATTATCTTTCATAAGCGTTGTAAAATTACATAAAATTATCACATTTTTATCAGTGGTGAAACATATTGTTAACGCGAAGTAATGGTCATTCGTTATCGCTGTTTACGCGCTATGGTCAAAAGAGTACATTATTGGTTAATGCTGTAACAAAATTACAATATCCCGCAACGAGGAGAGACATATGGCGGTTACTTCTACAGCTCAGGCTTGTGATTTAGTCATTTTTGGCGCTAAAGGGGATTTGGCACGCCGGAAATTATTGCCTTCCCTTTATCAGCTTGAGAAAGCGGGTTATATCCACCCAGAAACCCGGATTATCGGTGTTGGCCGGGCTGATTGGGATAAAAAGGCGTATACCAAGGTTGTTGAAGAAGCTTTAAATACGTTCTTGCCGGAAAAATTAGATCCAGAGTTATGGAAGACATTGAGTGAACGTTTGGCGTTCTGCAATCTGGATGTTAATCAAAAGGAAGACTTTGCTAAACTGAAGGCAATTCTTAATCAGGAACACCAGCCTGCAATCCATTATTTTGCAATGCCACCGAGCACTTTTGGTTCGGTTTGTCATGGGTTGGGCCTTGCCGGGTTAAATAAAGAGCCAAACCGGGTTGTGATGGAAAAACCTTTAGGCACCGATCTTGAATCATCCAAAGCTATTAATGATGAAGTGGCAAAATATTTCAATGAGCGTCAGGTTTATCGTATCGATCATTATCTGGGTAAAGAAACTGTATTGAATCTATTAGCGCTACGGTTTGCCAATTCTCTGTTTGTGAATAATTGGGATCACCGGACAATTGATCATGTGCAAATTACGGTAGCTGAAGAAGTCGGTATTGAAGGCCGTTGGGGTTATTTTGACCAAGCTGGGCAAATGCGCGATATGATTCAGAATCACTTGTTGCAAATATTGACCATGATTGCGATGTCTCCTCCGGCAGATCTGACAACAGACCGTATCCGAGATGAAAAAGTAAAAGTATTGCGTTCTCTGCGCCGTATTGATCACACGAATGTGCGGGAGAAAACAGTGCGTGGTCAATACACCGCTGGTTTTGTTCAGGGGCATAAGGTACCGGGGTATCTGGAAGAAGAGGGGGCGAACCAGTCCAGCCGGACGGAAACTTTTGTCTCTATCCGCGTCGATATTGACGACTGGCGTTGGGCCGGGGTTCCTTTCTATCTGAGAACGGGTAAACGTCTGCCAACGAAATGTTCCGAGGTGGTAGTTTATTTCAAAAAGCCGGCGCTGAATTTGTTCTCTGAATCTTATCAACAACTGCCACAAAACAAGCTGACGATTCGTCTGCAACCGGATGAAGGTATTGATATTGAAGTGCTGAACAAAGCCCCGGGGCTGGAACACAAGCATCGTTTGCAAACGACTAAATTGGATCTCAGTTTCTCTGAAACGTTTAACCATATTCCATTGGCAGATGCTTATGAGAGATTGTTGCTGGAAGCTATGCGGGGTATTCAGGCGCTATTCGTTCGTCGTGATGAGGTGGAAGAAGCTTGGAAATGGGTTGATTCTATTATGAATGCATGGGCGGCGGATAATGATGCGCCTAAGCCTTATCAGGCGGGGACGTGGGGGCCGGTTGCTTCTGTTGCTATGATCACTCGCGATGGTCGTTCGTGGAATGAGTTTGAGTAATTGGCAAACCTTATCCGTTGAAGCTCAAGCCGCGTTGTAAGCGGCTTGGGTTATTATCAACAAGGTATCTGCTTGTGTTGATATCAATGTTGTTTTTTGATTCAACTCTGTTTATCAGATAAAAAAATAAGTAAAATTGAGAGGTTGCTTTCTATTATTTCGTATGGTAGAAGTAATAGGAATATTAACATTATTTATGAGGATTCTTAGTATATCGTGCAGAATATCGGTGCGATGAAAGAATGAGATATCATGAACAGCGCCAAAAGCGTCAAGTTTCAAAGTTCCACTCACATGCTTTTCCTTTCTGCCATTTTATCCAGTGAGCATTACTGGTGCAGTTCATTATAGCGTCTGACTCCTGTTGACCGGTTTTCAACCGGTATTTCTGTTTCGTCAAAACGTCAGGTTATTATTTCTCATCTTATGCATAGGTGGGTTAGATCATTTATTAGCTTGCGTCTTGATGTGCGTATTTGCGTAGTCAGGAGAAAGAAAATGATTTATTGGTTATTCCTTGCAATGGCAATTGTTACCGAAGTTATCGGTACCTTATCAATGAAACATGCCAGCGTTTCTGGTGGTGTAGTTGGCATGGCTGTTATGTACATTATGATCGCCGCATCCTATATTTTGCTGGCAATGGCGGTGAAAAAAGTTGCACTGGGCGTTGCGTATGCGTTGTGGGAAGGGGTTGGCATTCTATTTATTACTGTTTTTAGTGTCATGTGGTTTGATGAATCACTGTCATTGATGAAAGTAGGTGGTTTGGCTCTGCTGATAACAGGAATTATGTTGATTAAATCCGGCACTAGAAAAGCGGCAGTGAAAAAATCGGCAGAGGTAGTAAAACAGATGGCAAATAAGGCTGTCAGTGTCGCAACAACCAAAAACAGTAAAATAAAGGAGGCATAACATGTTGCAACAATTTGAATGGTGGCATGCGGCGTTCTTATTCCTTGCTGTCGCTTTGGATATTTTAGCGAATATTTTACTGAAACTTTCTAATGGTTTTAGACGTCCTTGGATGGGTATTCTCTCGCTTATTACCGTCCTTGGGGCGTTCAGTGCGCTTGCTCAGGCAGTGAAGGGAATTGAGCTTTCTGTTGCTTATGCCTTATGGGGTGCTTTCGGTATTATCGCGACGGTTGCTGCTGGTTGGATTATGTTTAATCAGCGTTTGAATTGTAAAGGTTGGGGTGGAATTGCCTTGTTGCTGTTGGGCATGGTGATAATCAAGATGGCTTAAGCCGTAGCGTAATCCAATCATTATCTGCTGGCATGCAACTATTTTGCATAGTCACCAGCAGATATGAGTAAAACGACTTTCTAGCAGGTAAAACATATGTCTGGTTTATTACCATCTTTCAAACGACAACCAGGACACCAAGAATGAACAATATAGCGGCCATCACCCATATCCCTCATACCGAAGTCTTCATAGCGATAAAAAACGTGTTGACCCATTGAGGCGGAACAACATGGGCAACTTTTATAGATCTTGCCTTCTACTTCCGCAACAACGGAATCATGAAGGGAATCATGACAACCTGAACAAACATCCATAGCATGCTCCATACCAAGTGATAAAAGTTATTGAAGATTAGGCCATGTTTATATTCACTAAACAGTGGCCAGACACTGATGTGCTTATTAGAAAGTATGGACGACGTATAAGTATAATTCAACATTGAAAAGGTAAATAGTCGAAAATCCATTTGGTGAGTTAACTCTGTCAGATGAAATTAACGCGATTTGTGATAAGCAATATTGGAAACTATTTTATTACACTTAATCATCGAAGTTTTATCTACGAATTAAAAATAGTCTAATTTAAAATTATTCCTAAAATGGGTCATTACTAAAGTAGGTGTTTTAGCCTGTAAGATTGATTTATAATAAGTTTATATACAGGCTCCTAAAATTCTCAAAAAGCTATAGAAAATGGATTTAAAAATTGTCTATGCCAGAGCAACTTTTTATCTATTTCACTTAATTCAGCTTCTTCACAGATACTGTTCCAATTATCTTGGATTATTGATATTTGTTTATTAAAGATTTCTTTTGCTTTTTTCTCTGAAATATTAAAGTTATGCGCAGTTTCCAAACAAATTTGTAATTGACTTAGATTTTTATTTCCGACTATTAGCATTGCTTGAGATGCTTCATTACCCGATCTACCTTGAGGACATATATCATAAGCAGGGGTTAAACTTAAATTTTTTCCATCCCAAAATGCAGCATGATTTCGAGCGTGATCATCTGTGTTACCACACAATATATTAAAAACTAACCGTGAAAATAATTCTTCTAATGTTTTTTGAGGATTAGTGAAACGATATCGTATAATCTCGGCAAATTTTTCATAACTAGCATATCTAGCCATCATATCATCCAAATTAAATAGGGTTAGAGCAGAGACCATTGATTTCCGTAACCAACCATTTTGGGTATGTTCTCGATCAAATCTTTCAATTAATAGTACATTTTTATTTGAGGATGTTGTTAATTTTACTGGTGCAACATCAATACCAACTTGCTTAGCAAGTTTCATGGCAATAAACTCTGCTTTAACTACACTGTAAAGATCACTACTTGAAGAAAATTTAGCGACATATTTTCTTCCTTTATCCTCAATTAGTGCTTTAGGCCGTGCCCCGCCGATTGAACTACCGTGAAAAAGTGCTTGGTCTAATTCTGGCGTTAATAATAGACCATTTTCAACTCGTTCTGCAGATTGAACTAATTCTTCTAAACTGACATTTTTTATAGATCGTGGAGTATATTCGGATGGAGATAGTTGAAAATCTAAAGCACCTATGCGGTCAGATCCTGATTCAAGAAGGTAAGTTATTTCATTTAATATATACCCTATGGATTTCAAGATGCATCGCGACGGCAAGGGAGTGAATCCCCGGGAGCATAGGTAACTATGTGACCGGGGTGAGCGAGTGCAGCCAACAAAGAGGCAACTTGAAAGATGACGGGTATAGTAGTTTCTGTATCCGCTCCTTTTAGTCCTAATTTTTTGTTGATTATAACTCTGCGACCCCACGCATCAGGAGAAGCGTCGCGGATACAGCCAGGTATTGTTAGATCACTGGCTTAGTTTGTTCTGGTAACCATATCCAGACATAAGCTTCTTTGTTGTTAGAAATCATCGTACATTTCTCTCTCTTCTTCCTGAATACGTTGTGGTAACAAAACTAGCTTATCTCTCGTTTGTTCTATACGTGCTGAGATAGGAAGCTTATCACTATCAAACAAGTTGATACCTACAAGGTTAGCTAGCTCAAATGCTAATCCTATAGAGCAACCCATATCTCCGCTTTCAATTTTTTGCAGTGTGGTTCTGGATATACCAGCACGTTCTGCCAAATTCTTTTCTGACCAATGGCGCCGTTTTCTACCTAACTTGATTTGTTCTCCGAGTAACATGACTGCTTCTTTAGAGAATTTTGAATAGGCTCTATGTTTTAGCATACTCCCTCCTTATGACCATTATAATGGTCATCTTATAGTTCAAGGCATAGGAGGAAGGTTAGAAGCGTTGGGTTTATAATATTCCACTTGGAACAATGGATAATGTAGTTCATGAAAATATCGATTAATATTTTATTTTAAAATGTTATTGCAACTAAATTAACGGATAAAATTATATCTTATTTACATTAATAACACCTATTGGGATATTCTTAATAACCTCCATATAATTAAAATATAAATGCAGGCGATAGAGAATATCCCCAAATTAATATTAAATACCTGCGATAACTTTTATCTCGACTTTGTATTTGGGATTCATTAGTTTAGCTTCAACTGTGCAGCGTACAGGTGCGCTTCCTGCAACAACCCATGCATCCCAGGCGGCATTCATGCCAGCAAACTCTTTTCTATCCGCCAGAAAAATAGTGGCGTCGATAATTTTGCTTTTATTAGAACCGAGACGCTGTAACATGATATCAATAGCGGCCAACGTATTCGCTGTTTGCTCAGTAATATCACCATCCAGATTTTCTGGTACGGCGGTGTAGTAAATGGTTTTATTGTAAACTACCGCTTCAGACCAGCGATCCTGTGGATCAATACGTTCAATTGTCATGGATACTCTTCCTGTGAATGATTATCTGCCTGATTTTGGGTGGTGATCAGAACATACTATTGGCATAATCTCCATCCATTCTATTGAAAGAGACGGTTTGTGTCAGACGATTTTGCGAAAAATGGTGCCCTTGCTAAAGCAATAACAGGTTTTAAACCCCGTGATGCTCAAAGAGAAATGGCAGTGGCTATTGAGTGTGCGATTAAAAACCATCAACGATTGGTCGTAGAAGCAGGCACGGGAACAGGTAAGACATTTGCCTATTTAGCACCCGCGTTGCGTTCTGGGCAGAAAGTTATCATTTCCACAGGTTCTAAAGCATTACAGGATCAGCTCTATAATCGTGATTTACCGACAGTCGCTGAAGCAATTAATTTCACCGGTAAATTGGCGTTGTTGAAAGGTCGTGCGAATTATCTGTGCTTGGAACGGTTGGAGCAGCACTCTTTTGGGGGCGGGCAATTGGAAGCAGAAATTCTGTCAGATATTGTTCGGCTAAGAGGCTGGTCGTCACAAACTGAAGAGGGTGATATCAGTACTTGTCACCAAGTGGCGGAAGATAGCCAGGTTTGGCCGTTGGTCACCAGTACGAACGATAACTGCCTTGGCAGTGATTGCCCACGTTATCAGGAATGCTTTGTACTCAAAGCCCGCCGTCGGGCAATGGAGGCAGATGTTATCGTTGTTAACCATCATCTGTTTATGGCGGATATGGTGGTGAAAGAAACGGGATTTGGTGAGTTGATCCCGCAAGCAGAAGTCAAGATATTTGATGAGGCACATCAAGTCCCTGATATCGCTAGTCAATATTTTGGTCAGCAATTAAGTAGCCGCCAACTGATGGATCTCTCAAGAGACATCACTATGGCGTATCGCACGGAAGTCCGAGATCAAGTTCAGTTACAAAAGAGCGCAGATCGTCTGAGTCAGAGTACACAAGATTTCCGGCTAGCGTTGGGAGAGAATGGTTATCGGGGTAATTTGCGGGAGTTATTGCAAAATCCGCAAGTCCAGCGAGCATTAGTATTGCTTGATGATGCGCTTGAGCTTTGTTATGACGTGATAAAATTATCTTTAGGGCGTTCAGTCATGTTGGATGCGGCATTTGAAAGGGCAACAATTTATCGTAATCGTCTTAAACGCTTGAAAGAGGTGACTATCCCCGGTTATAGCTATTGGTTTGAAAGTTATGGTCGTCATTTTCTTTTAGCACTTACACCGCTGTCTGTTGCCGATAAATTTAATGAGATAATTAATGAGCAATCCGGTTGTTGGGTGTTCACCTCAGCGACACTCTCTGTTAACGAGCAACTTTCCCATTTCACTGAACGACTAGGTTTAAAAGAGGCGAAAACGTTATTACTGCCAAGTCCATTTGATTATCAAAGCCAGACGCTACTTTGTGTTCCCCGTCATCTACCATCACCAAATCAGCTTGGTAGTGCAAAATGGTTGGCAGAGATGCTCAAACCACTCATTGAAGCCAATAAAGGTCGATGTTTCTTTTTATGTACTTCACACCAGATGATGCGCAGTCTGGCTGAATCGTTCCGTGCCAACATGACATTGCCGGTTTTGGTTCAAGGTGAAACCAGCAAAGGTCAGCTACTTTCGCAATTTATTGCCGCCGGCAACGCTTTATTGGTGGCAACCAGCAGTTTTTGGGAAGGTGTCGATGTGCGCGGTGAGGTGCTTTCCTGTGTCATTATCGATAAATTGCCCTTTACGGCACCGGATGATCCACTGCTAAAAGCCCGTATTGAAGATTGCCAACTTAGAGGTGGTGATGCATTTAATGAAGTTCAGTTGCCGGATGCGGTGATTAGTCTGAAACAAGGTGTCGGGCGGCTTATTCGTGATATTGATGATTATGGCGTCGTTGTCATTTGTGATAATCGTTTAGTGATGCGTCCATATGGTGAAGTGTTTTTGAATAGTTTGCCACCTTCACCACGGACCCGAGATTTAACGAAAGCAGTCGCTTTCCTTCAAGCTCGGCAATCTCCTAACATTTCTGGTAAAAAAGGTTAAGTGTAGAAAATATGGTCTCGTTCTAGGGTTATCGGATGAACAATTAGCCAGGCTAATTGAAAAAGATCATTTTTCGGGGGGATTAAATATGGTTAAAAAGTATCGTAGTGATGAGTTTGCTGCAATTCACGAAACGATGGAGGCACTAAGCGAAATAGAGGATGTCAGTAAGCAAACTATGCGTGAGTTTGATGCTGCTTGTTTGACTCCCATAGAATCATTATCTCCAGAGGAAATACATTCTCTTCGTGAGCATTTGTCACAGCCTGTTTTTGCCCGCGATATTTGTAACAGTAGATCACGCTAGGAAGTGATGGAGTATGGTTGCCAACTGAGTAAAATCGACTAGGCTATGATAAAATAGCACCTTATTTTGGATTATATTTCTTGCCGAGGTGCTTAAGGCATGCCTGTACGAATTCTGGCTATTGATACTGCAACGGAAGCTTGTTCTGTTGCTCTTTGGAATGATGGTGCCGTTTTGGCGCAGTTTGAAATCTCTCCACGTGAACACACGCAACGTATTTTACCTATGGTTCAATCTGTTCTGGCAGAAGCGGGGATTAGTTTACAGCAGCTTGATGCTCTAGCTTTTGGCCGTGGGCCGGGGAGTTTTACTGGTGTGCGTATTGGTGTTGGTATTGCTCAGGGCTTGGCTTTGGGGGCTGAACTGCCGGTGATTGGTGTGTCAACGCTCAATGCAATGGCTCAAGGTGTTTTTCGTCTGCTAGGTGCAACTCAGGTATTAACCGCCATTGATGCCCGGATGGGAGAAGTTTATTGGGGGCAATATATCCGTAATCAGCAAGGTGAATGGCAAGGAAGTGAAACAGAAGCAGTGTTGAAACCGGAACAGGTACAGGCATTCATGGCTTCATTAAGTGGCGATTGGGTGGTTGCTGGTACTGGCTGGCAGGCTTATCCTCAGTTGATGGCAAGTCATTTAACGTTAACTGATAGTAGTATCACATTACCTCATGCTGAAGATATGTTACCTCTGGCGATACAAATGTGGCAAAACGGTGAAGTGACGGCCGTAGAACATGCTGAACCGGTATACTTGCGTAATGAAGTTACTTGGAAAAAATTACCGGGCCGTTAAGTATCTATTGATGAAACTTGTAGTAAAAGAAAGTATCAAATAGACAGAGTTATTTTAAACATCATGATTGGGACAATTTTCAGGAGAAGGTGGTTATGTTAAGAGTAATAAACTACCGGACGAGTATTAACGCGCTAATCTTATTAGGTGCTGTAATGCTTACAGGCTGTATCACCGTTCCTGATTCAATAAAAGGAACGTCACCAACGCCTGTTCAAGATCTGCTTTCTGTTAAGAGTACGCCTGAGCTGTTTATCGGGCAGGAAGGGCGATTCGGCGGCAAGGTACTTGGTGTAGTAAATGAAAATCACCGTACTCGTCTGGAAATATCGTCATTGCCATTAGCATCGGATGCCAGTCCAGAATTAGATGAGCCTTCCCTTGGCCGTATCTATGTTTATGTTAATGATTTCCTTGATCCTGACGATTTTAAAGGAAATTACGTCACTGTCGTAGGTCCGATAGTGGGATTGAAAAAGGGAAAAATTGGTTGTGCGGATTATGCTTATGTTGTGATTAATGCGATGGGTTATCAACGCTGGAAAGTTGTTCAGCGAGTATTGATGCCTTATGGCCCGGGGCCTTGGAATTATTATGGCTATCCATATTATTCAGGTTGGGGATGGAATTGGTATTACCCCGACTCCACACTTGTTGAGACTATTTTGACCAGATAGAGTTATTTTAATCGGGATTGTTGATATACACTTTGTGACATTGTAACTTTCTTTCCAGTTTGAGCCGCCGCAATAATATGTGGCGGTAATTTATCTGTTATTTCCTATCTATCTTTGGATTGATCGTTAATTTCATCGCAATTCTTGCACCCAAACCCGCAGTCATCTCTTCTACTAGAATTTTCTGTAGTTCATTAGGAATATCATTCGAATGCAGTATGACAAAACCAAATTTGTCATATAATTTGCGGCTTGGTAGAAAATCACGAAAAGTTGTGAGGTAAAGTGCGGTTTCTTTGTTTTGTTCTAATTGCTCAATGATTAAGCTAAGCAGGGTACTGGCAATACCTTGGTCATGATATTTCGGTAACACATCAATCTCAGCTAGCAGCATCAATTGATTTAAACGGCGGATTAGCGCAAATCCAACCAGTTTTTGATCACTTTCAGCGACCCAAAGCCGTTGTTCCTGAATACTTGATTCAATTTCATACGCGGGTAGGGTTTGATCGCCGAGTACTTTTGGTAAGAGTTCTTCTGGAAAAAGGGACGCAGCTTGGCGCTCTATGTCGCTGATAGTAGCACTATCTTTATAGGTTGCCCTTCTGACCGTAATGTTATTTATAATCATTTTTTATTACCATTGGTTTTTTAATAATGCATTGGAATAGACGAAAGCAATAAATGCTATTTCAAAAATGCTATCTTAAGCAAAAAATAAGTAGGTCAATGTATAGTCAATAGCTACAAAGTTAAATATTAATTGTGGCAATAATATACTGATAAATAAAAATAATTTACAGACAACACAATTCTCTTTGTTTTTATGTATCAGGATTAACGTGAAATTAGTGATGTGTATCTCAACCTGAACAATGTTTCTTTTTTAAACTGGTACGCTGAGTTAATAATTTGTTAAATCAAAGCGTGCGTTATTTATTAGGCGAGTGATAACATAGCAATTAAAATTTCAGGAGTACTACCTTGGAGAAAGTCTGGCTAAAACATTATCCGGCGGATGTTCCTGCGGAAATTGACCCGGATCGTTATGCATCATTGGTTGAAATGTTTGAAAATGCCGTAGCGCACTATGCGGATCAACCTGCATTTATCAATATGGGTGAGATTATGACCTTTCGTAAGTTGGAAGAGCGTAGTCGGGCATTTGCAGCATATTTGCAAAATGGCTTGGGATTAAGTAAAGGAGATCGCGTTGCGCTGATGATGCCAAACCTGCTGCAATATCCCGTTGCACTGTTTGGTGTTCTACGTGCAGGTATGATTGTCGTAAATGTAAACCCGCTGTATACGCCACGTGAGCTTGAACATCAGCTTAATGACAGCGGCACTTCCGCTATTGTGATCGTCTCCAATTTTGCCCATACATTGGAAAAGATCGTTTTTAATACTAAAGTTAAGCATGTTATTTTGACGCGTATGGGGGACCAACTATCTCGTCCTAAAGGTACGTTGGTTGATTTTGCGGTGAAATATATTAAACGGCTGGTACCGAAGTATAATCTGCCTGATGCCATTTCATTTCGTTGTGCGATACAGAAAGGTTATCGCATGCAATATGTAAAACCAGAAATTAACGGTAATGATTTGGCTTTTCTGCAATATACTGGTGGCACCACTGGCGTAGCTAAGGGGGCTATGCTGACTCACCGTAATATTTTGGCAAATCTTGAACAGGCAAAAGCGGTTTATTCTCCATTATTACGTGTAGGCCAAGAGCTGATTGTTACGGCGTTGCCTCTCTATCACATATTTGCGTTAATGGTAAATTGCTTGTTACTTATTTACTTGGGTGGGTGCAATCTTCTGATCACTAACCCGCGTGATATTACGGGTACAGCTAAAGAATTAGGTCGTTATCCGTTCACTTCTGTCACCGGGGTAAATACATTGTTTAACGCCTGGTTGAATAATGAAGAATTTAAGAAGCTTGATTTTTCTACGCTGCGTCTGGTTGTTGGTGGTGGTATGCCGGTACAGAAAGCGGTTGCTGAGAAATGGGCAAAAGTGACAGGCACCAACCTGCTTGAAGGTTATGGTCTAACAGAATGTTCACCTTTGGTTTCCTGTAATCCTTATAATTCGAAACATTACACTGGCAGTATTGGTTTCCCGGTCTCTTCAACGGAAATCAAACTTATGGGTGATGATGGTAATGAGGTAGAGATGGGCCAGCAGGGAGAATTGTGGATACGTGGCCCACAGGTGATGGTTGGTTATTGGAATCGTCCTGATGCAACAGAAGAAGTGTTGAAAGATGGTTGGGTAGCAACGGGTGATATTGCGAATGTTAATGAACAAGGTTTCATTCGTATCGTAGATCGTAAAAAAGATATGATTTTGGTTTCTGGTTTCAATGTGTATCCTAATGAAGTTGAAGATGTTGTATCAGCTCACCCTAAAGTGCTAGAGTCAGCAGCAATAGGGGTATCAAGCGAAAGTTCCGGTGAAACTGTCAAAGTATTTGTGGTTCGGATAGATCCTAGTTTGACCGAGGATGAACTTAAAACCCATTGTCGTCGTTATCTAACAGGGTATAAAGTACCAAAGATCATTGAGTTCCGGGATGAATTACCTAAGTCTAATGTAGGTAAGATTCTTCGTAGGGAACTGCGTGATGAAGAGGAAAAGGTCAGGAATGTAGCTATAGCCTGAGATCCTCTTCATAATATTGATAAGCACGACAACGCCGGTATTAGCCGGCGTTGTCGTGCTTATTCCATGAATGGCTAAGAGAACTATGTTTTGAATTATCAGTTGATCACCACAGATGCTCAGTTGCAACAAGTTTGCGAAGGGGCAAAAAAATACTCAAAAGTAGCATTGGATACTGAATTTGTACGCACACGGACGTATTACCCACAATTAGGTTTGATACAACTGTATGATGGCGAACAACTTTCTCTGATTGATCCACTTAATATCACCAACTGGCAACCTTTCCGTGAGTTAATTACTCATCCTCAAATATTAAAGCTGTTACATGCTGGCAGTGAAGATTTGGAAGTTTTTCTGAATGCTTTTCAATGCTTGCCGGAACCGATGATTGATACTCAGGTCTTGGCGGCTTTTATTGGGCACCCGCTTTCATGTGGCTTTGCCGCGCTGGTGGCTGAATATATCCATGTCGAGCTGGATAAAAGCGAATCCCGCACTGATTGGCTTGCCCGTCCGTTAAGTGAAAAACAGTGCGAATATGCAGCAGCAGATGTTTATTATCTGTTGCCTTTAGCGGATATCCTAATGACTGCAACAGAGCAGGCTGGATATATGGAGGCTGCGACGGGTGAGTGTCAACTTATCTGTCGACGCCGTAAAGAGATCTTGGCGCCGGAATGTGCTTATAAACAGATAGGTAATATCTGTCAATTACGTCCCCAACAGCTTGCGTGTTTGAAAAAACTGGCCGCATGGCGTTTGAGTCAGGCCAGAGAACGCGATTTAGCCGTGAACTTCGTCATTCGTGAAGAAAACCTATGGCAGGTAGCGCGTTATATGCCAACTTCTTTGGCAGAGTTGGATGCGTTAGGGCTAAGTGGGCAGGAGATTCGTTGTCATGGTCGTCGCCTATTGGCAATGGTTGCTGAAAGTGGAAATATTCCAGAAAGTGAATGCCCGCCGCCAATGACGAACCTGATTGATCAACCTGGTTATCGTAAAGCATTTAAGGATATTAAAGCGCTGATCCATCAGGTAAGTGAGCAGCATAGATTTAATTCTGAATTATTGGCATCTCGTCGTCAGATTAATCAATTACTCAGTGTTCACTGGAAATTGAAACAATTAAATGGCAAACCTGAACTGCTTAGTGGGTGGCGGGGAGAGTTGCTGGCTGAGCCAGTCTCAGAGATTCTGGCGAACTATCCTGATTAACCCATATCAGAGCCTTAGCCTGACGCCAGTCTAAAGCATGAGAAGGGGTTCCCGGTTAGGGGTTCCCCATCTCAGATTGCCACATAATTCGTTTGTGGTTACTTTGATGGCGGTAGTGATAAAACAGCACTGTTTACCCGCGTTATTTTTGAGGTTCTTCTACCTCAGGTAATGTTATATTCAGCTCTAGGACGGAAATATCATCACCTTTCTGCTCAAATTGTACAGAGAGCATATCTGGATCGACCTGTATATACTTACAGATTACTGCCAAGATATCCCGTTTCATATCAGGCAGATAAGCAGGTTCAGAATCACCGCGGCGACGCTCTGCCACGATGATTTGCAGCCGTTCTTTAGCGATATTTGCTGTCGTTTTTTTTCTCGACAGAAAGAAATCTAGCAAGGCCATGTTTTATCCCCCAAACAGGCGTTTTAAGAAGCCTTTTTTCTCTTCTTCAATGAAGCGGAAAGGACGTTCTTCCCCTAATAAACGTTCAACAGTATCTGTATACGCTTTTCCTGCATCAGATTCTGTATCCAGAATGACCGGTTCCCCTTGGTTAGATGAACGCAGTACAGATTGATCTTCCGGAATAACACCGATTAAAGGAATGCATAAAATTTCCAGAACGTCTTCCATACTTAGCATATCACCACGACTTACACGGCCTGGGTTATAGCGGGTTAATAGCAGATGTTCTTTAATGGGATCTTCACCCCGTTCAGCTCGTCGAGATTTTGAGGCCAGGATACCCAGAATACGGTCTGAATCACGTACGGAAGAGACCTCAGGATTTGTTGTGATAATGGCTTCGTCAGCAAAATAGAGTGCTATCAACGCGCCACTTTCAATCCCTGCTGGGGAGTCGCAGATAATAAACTCGAAACCTTGTTTATCCAGATCAACTAAAACTTGCTCAACGCCTTCAGTAGTGAGAGCGTCTTTATCGCGGGTTTGCGATGCTGGTAGGATATAAAGATTCTCGGTACGTTTATCTTTAATTAATGCCTGATTAAGCGAGACGTCTCCTTGGATAACGTTCACGAAGTCATAAACTACGCGGCGTTCACATCCCATAATCAGATCGAGGTTACGCAGGCCGATGTCAAAATCGATAACGACGGTCTTTTTACCTCTTTGAGCAAGGCCGGTAGCAATGGCCGCGCTTGAAGTGGTTTTGCCAACGCCACCTTTACCTGATGTAACAACAATAATGCGTGCCATGAAGTGATTCCTTATTAAAAGGGCTAGATTAAAGGTTCAATAGTTAATTCATTATTTACCAGGCTAAGTTTTGCGGCTTTTCCTGCTAATTCAGTTGGGATTTTATCGCCGAGCCAATATTGCCCTGCGATAGAGACAAGTTCAGCATTTAAATGGGTGCAAAAAACCAGGCACTCCTGATCACCGGATGCACCGGCTAATGCCCGACCACGCATCATACCGTAGATGTGAATATTGCCGTCTGCAATCAATTCGGCACCGGCGCTTACATTACTGGTAACAATAAGATCACTGCCTTGGGCATAAATCCTTTGACCTGAGCGAACAGGTAAATTAATTACACGGGTTTTTTTAATTGCGGGTTCGGCCGGTTTATCTTCCTTTGCCGAGGTTTTTTGTTTTTTTCCTTCACTTAGTAGTGGTAAGGATGCTTTTATTACCGCCCTGCGTTGTTGCTCATCACGACAACCACTTATTCCGACAATACGGAATCCTGCTGAATCAATAGCGTAATGCAGTGCTTTCAGATCAGCGCTTGCCGGCAGAGCGGAGATATTAATGACAACAGGCGCATTTTTCAGGAAATCCGGTGCTTGTTCCACTTTTTCCTGTAGGGCCTGTAGAATGATTTCTGGTTGGTCATTGTGTAAATGAACAACCGAAAGCGTAAAATTACTGCCTTTTAGCTCAATTGGCGACTGTGACATCTATCCTGCCTGACTCAGATTCAGCAAATTTGAGATCCCCCCAGAATACCCTCTGGGATACGATATTTAGAAATACAATAAACATGTTATAATTACTGAATTATTCAAGCAAGTTGTGACCTGAATTTAAAAGAGTTTATTATAATGATTTGTGCGATCTACAGAAGTCCGAAAAGGGAGCAAACATATCTTTATGTTGAAAAAAGAGATAATTTCTCTCGCGTTCCCGAAGAGTTACTGAAAAGTTTTGGACAGCCCCAATATACAATGACGATCTCTCTGGTAGACAGAAAAAACTTGGCTGGTGCTGATATCGAAAAGGTAAAAATATCGTTAATTGAACAGGGTTTTTACCTACAAATCCCCCCTCCGGTTGAAAACTTAATGAATGCACATCTGAACCAGATGGAAAAATAAGAAGAATCCAGGGGCTTGATGAGCAAAATTAACCGTCGGCGCGGTTTTATTAACCACCACAATATTCACAATGAGTTGTGCTTTTATAAGGGAAACAATCTGGTTTGCCTCTCAAAGGAAAGGTTTCCTTATTTTGCGATCAGTTTTGGCGTGGTGGCCGATAAGATGGGCAATAAGTGCTATAATTATGGGTATGTTGCCTAATAAACCAGAGTGAGAAACGAATATGTATCAACACAGAGACTGGCTGGGGGCATTACTGGATCTTCCTGTCAATAAAGTGGTTTGCGTTGGTAGTAATTACGCTAAACATATTAAAGAGATGGGGTCTCAGCCAGCGGAAGAGCCAGTCATTTTTATTAAGCCGGAAACTGCACTGTGTGATATACATCAGCCAATTGCAATTCCAAAGGATTTTGGTGTTGTTCATCATGAAGTTGAACTGGCTGTACTGATTGGTACGCCGTTGAAACAAGCAAATGAAGAGCGAGTTGGCGCCGCTATCGCGGGTTTTGCTGTTGCATTGGATCTCACCTTGCGTGATTTGCAATCTAAATTCAAGAAAGCGGGTCAACCGTGGGAAAAAAGTAAGGCGTTCGATGGCTCTTGCCCGATATCTGGGTTTATTCGAATAAGTCATTTTGGTGATCCGCGGAATGTCCAGTTTTCACTGACAGTCAATAATGAGCTACGGCAGAACGGTAATAGTAACGATATGTTGACACCCATTGTTCCCCTGATCAGCCATATGTCGCACTTTTTCACTTTGCGGCCGGGAGATGTCATTCTCACTGGTACACCGGAAGGTGTTGGAGCACTGAAACCCGGTGATGTGTTAAAGGTTACTCTGAATGATAATTCACTCACTACCAGGGTGATTTGAATAATATAAGGAATAGTAGAGTTATGTCTCAGCCTTTCTGGCAGGTAAAAACCTTAGATCAGATGACGGATGAAGAATGGGAGTCATTATGTGATGGTTGTGGGCAGTGTTGCTTACATAAATTGATGGATGATGATACCGATGAAATTTATTTTACTAATGTTGCTTGCAATCAACTCAATATAAAAACGTGCCAATGCAAAAATTACGAAGATCGTTTCAGATATGAACCGGATTGTATCAAATTAACCCGTCATAATTTGCCGACTTTTGCATGGTTACCAATAACTTGTGCATATCGTTTGCTTGAAGAAGGGAAGCCATTATTACCGTGGCATCCTCTGATTAAAGGTTCGAAATCAGCAATGCATAGCGAAAGAATTTCTGTTAGGCATATCGCTGTACGGGAAATTGATGTTGTGGAATGGGAAGACCATATTATTAATAAACCTTGATAATGATTTAACTAACTGTAATTTAATAAGTTATTTTCTGTGTTTCCCAAGTTGGGAGCTTGCTCTAGAGCTAAGTTAACCAGTGGGTATATCCACCAAAAATGAACTAAAGGTTGATTGTATATAATTGCATCTATACTATTACCATTAGGTAATTGAACCTGTGGTCTATTATAGGAGGCATAAAGTATGCCAATACATGTGGGAAACATAGAAAAGATTACCAATGATTTCATCCAATTGAGTGAGTTAGAGTTCAATCGTGTTCTGTATGATGCTCTTGATTCCTCTGGTACTAATATTGTGCATGATGTGGATGAACTCATTTTTCCACCTGGTTACCGGTTGATCAGGGTTGATAACAGGCTAGATTTGGATGATATAGATGAGCCCTATTTTGAATTAGCGCTACTTAGTGACGAAACAAAAGAAGTAGTTTATTACAACAAAGTTATTATATTAAGTGACTTGGTGCTTAACTGTCGCCTCGCTTCGCAGATACTTGTGTGGCGAACGAGGAAGCCACAACATAAAGCGGCATTAAGTGATTTGGCCGCTAAAATCTTTTTCCACTATCTGATTAAAACCTATGATGTTGTTGCTTCAAATATGAGTCAAATAATAGAAGGCACCTCTTTTTGGCAAGCCAGAATGTATGAGGCGTTACAGTTTGGGCTTCATGTTTACGGCTATGACGTTATGACTTGTGAATTAAGAAATATTTTAGCTGAAGATGATGTTAGTAAAGAGCAGTGTTGGTTGTGGGGTAATGTGGAATATTATATGGATAGACTGGCAATTATTTCCAGGATCAAACTGCCTAATAAGTAATTAATTTTTTCCAGGTTATATCTGAGGTGAATATAATGGTTCGAACTAACTCGAACCATTATCAATTAATTACAAAGCACCGGAAATCCAAACATTAATTTTATCATAGAACGATTTAATTGATTCCCACGCTCTGCTTATCCATTCAGAGAGTTGCCTGGCTGCATCAAGTATAAAATTTGAAAGTCTGCCAAATAAACTGGAGAAGAATGCATTAGTTTTTTCCATAAAACTTTGTATTGCTGCTCTAGAGTTAGGAAATTGTAACCCGAATTGAATGGCTTTATCGTAACTTGTATCAATTTGTCTGTTGTTCTCATCTTTGGTTCTTTGACGAGATTTGTTCATGTTATCGATCCAGTCTTGGTCTGCGTTGTCTGGATCAGCGGTAATCGCTTTCTGATATTTCTGTGTGCTATCAGTTACACTTGCCTTAGAAACGTTTGTTGTTGAATTAGCACCAGATTTCACAGAATCTTTCAATTCATTAATAATACCATCTATTTCCTTATTTTCGGTAATATCTATACTTTCATATTGTTCCCCAAGCGTATTTGCATATGCTTGGAGTTCAGGTGTCGATGGCATAAATGGTTCAATTTTAGAATCATTTAACATCCGTTTTGCGTGTTGGCGCATTTCGTTCATGAGGTCGATAAATTGAATATCAGTCAGTACAATATTGGACATAAATTATTTCCTTTTATTTAGTTAGTAAACTATCTATTAAATGTAAAAAGTGTAAAACTCTTTATTTAAGTTGGAGGGAATAAGTTAAAAATAAGTGATGTTATCTATATTTATTTATGTCTATTTTGGTTCTCCTATAATGTTTAAAAGTTTAATGTCGGCGGTAAATTTATTGCTTAGGTATTATATCTGGAAGTGCCGGAGAATAATTTCCGGCACCTAAAACATAAAACATTTGGATAAACAGAGTTTAATCTTGAGTCCATTCAAGAAATTTCACTCTGCTAAATGTTTAATGCTAACTTTATAAATGATTTTTTTGATTACTGAACTTTATAAACCAATGTATTGTCGGGGTGAGATAGTGTCAATTTTTGATCTTTCAACTTCACTTTAACGCCATCTTCTAACACTTGACCAATTAGGTAATCCCATCTATTCAATTTTTCATCAGAGCAAAGCATCTGAGTGCTGGCCAGGTTTTTAACGGTCAGTACACCATTTTTCAGTTTACCTTGACCCATAAAGAGATTACACATGGAACCAGAAACGTGCATTTTTTCCCCGAATTGAATGGTTGGTACGCGACCATCTTGATTTTTCACGCCTTCGCCATTAACGCTCACCAGAACAAATTTGTGACGTTGTAAATCATCAACTGACACGTTTTCTACCGCAGACGCTTGGAATGTGGCTAACAATAAAGTTGCTGTTGCCAAAGGTAGTATTTTTTTCATGTTTATCTCCTATATATTATTTTAAGGGTACTTACTAACAATATTTGGGCAATTTTTCCCGTTGATTAATTGCTGGATATTTCTCAGCGTAGTTTCACTGATACTGGTTAAGGCTTCTTCTGTCAGAAATGCCTGATGACCGGTAAACAGCACGTTATGACATGAAGACAAGCGACGAAAAATATCATCCTGAATTACGTCATTAGATTTATCTTCAAAGAAGAGATCGCGTTCATTCTCGTAAACGTCCATACCCAGAGCGCCAATTTTTTGTTGTTTTAATGCGCCAATGGCTGCGATGGAATCAATTAGAGTCCCTCGGCTGGTATTGATGATCATTACGCCGTTTTTCATTTTGCTGAAAGCAACTTCATTCAGCAGATGATGGTTTTCTAGTGTTAACGGGCAATGAAGAGATATGACGTCGGATTGAGCATACAGCGTATCCAGATCGACATATTGAGCACCGAGATTCAAAACAGCTTGATTGGGGTAGGGATCATGAGCTAGCAGACGCATACCAAATCCCTTAAGAATACGTAGGGTAGCAATACCAATCTTGCCGGTTCCGATAATTCCTGCTGTGCGGTTGTGCATATTGAAGCCAATTAAGCCTTCAAGAGAGAAATTGGCGTCACGGGTACGTTGATAAGCTCGGTGGATACGGCGGTTTAAGCACAACATTAATCCGACGGTATGTTCAGCAACAGCTTCAGGGGAATAGGCTGGAACCCGTACAACCTGAATACCCAATTCTTCAGCTGCATCTAGATCGACATTATTAAAACCTGCGCAACGTAATGCGAGGATTTTTATATCCATTTCAGCCAATTCTTCGAGCACTTTACGGTCAGCATTATCGTTGACGAAAATACAAACAGCATCTGCACCAATAGCATTTTTGGCAGTTTTTGAACTAAGAGGGAAATCGAAAAACTCGAAATCATAACCAAATCCGAGCTTTTTATTGACCTGCTCCAGATGTTTATGGTCATACTGTTTGGTACTGTAAACGACTAATTTCATGGAATTATCTCCGCTATAATTTAAGTAGCTAATAAATTGTTTTGGGCTTAAATTATTGCTGACGTAAAGGGTTAAATAAACAATAAATTAATTAACTCTATAAGTGTATTGCTTGTTGTTCCCCTATATGTTCAACATAATTTTCTTAATAATCAATGTCTTAGTTTAAGGTGTGTCTGCTAAATTATGGAATAACAATATACCCTATGGATTTCAAGATGGATCGCGACGGCAAGGGAGAGAATCCCCGGGAGCATAGGTAACTATGTGACCGGGGTGAGCGAGCGCAGCCAACAAAGAGGCAACTTGAAAGATAACGGGTATAGAAGTAACCGATCTAAGGCTTAATAAGGAGAGGCAAGGATTTGATAACCAAAGGGTTAAAAATATTCATTACCATACCTATTCTGTTGGTATTACTGATGGCGGCGGGATGGTTTTCGATTCCTCATTGGTTACCTAAGGTTACCGGTCATTGGTTACCTCCAGGTATGACGGTTTCATTGAAACAACCAGAATGGAAAAATGGAGTTTTGCAACTGGCTGATATTTCATTGCAGGTGAAGGATTGCAGGCTTATTCGTGTATCGCGATTATCTGTTAGTTACCCATATTCAGAGATAGATAACAGTTATCATTGGCAATTAAATGCCGCAGATATTAGTGGGGATATCAATTGCCTAAATCAGTTACCTGAATCTACACAAGGTCTTGCTCCATTGTCTGTTGCTGATATTTTAGCTCATATTCCACAAGGAAGTTTGTCCGTGGAAAATCTTTCTTTTCATCCCTGGCAAGATTTTGCTGGAAGACTAAAATTCAATTCCTCTTCTCAGGGGCAAAAACTAAGTTATCAGGGGAAGAAGGTTAAATTGTCAGCGCATATTTATGGTAAGGAATCGCTAGTTATTGACCAACTGGCAATTAAATTACCAGAACAGGAAATCAGCCTTAATGGTGAAATGACTTTACCTCTTAATGTGGACAAACTACCTCCTCATGGTGAAGTAAAAGGTAAAATTATTGCCAGGCAATATGCGCACCCGCTAAATATCAAGTTAGGTTGGCGAGGGAAATCCGGCAAGCTTATTATCAGAGAAGAGGGGGCGACACTATCTTTGGCTGAATTACCTTGGCAGTTTAACCAAGAACAGCTTGATATTACTGATGGTAAATGGCGGTGGACTGGGGCGGGGCAACCTCTTGCGGGTGGCGTGAATATTAAGATTGCTCATTGGCAACAAGGGTTGGATAACCTGCTAATTAGTGGCCGTATAAATTTGGTCACTCAGGGTGAACGTGGTAAAGCGAATATTGTATTAACGATAAAACCGGGCCGGATAAACTCATTAAATACGCAACTTCCTTTTCAATTAACAGGTCAGATTAATGTGCAGGATATGATTATGGCTATGTCATTGCCTGCGATAATTAATGGTCCGTTGGTTAATCTGAAAATGACTTTCCAGTCAGGTTCGTTGTTTCGGGCTTGGGGGCGTTTGTCTGATGAGTTTATTGTTAAAGATGCCCGGTCACCGTTAGCGGGAGCTTATCTGACACGTGAAGGTTTTACTGGCCGGTTACAGGCAATTGTTAACGCACAACATCGTGACTGGGGAAAATTCCGTTTGCATCTTGATGGTCATGCTGAGGATTTTATGCCGGATAAAGGCTATTGGCGTTGGAACTATTGGGGGAATGGTTATTTGCCGCCGCTACAGGCTAAATGGGATATTGCCGGAAAAGGATGCTGGCGTGACACATTGATCAGCGTCAACGAAATGACTACCGGCTTTAATGTTATTAAACACGGCATGATCCGGGTAGATACGCCGCGTTTACAATTAACAAAGTCATTGGAATGGCAACGTTCAGAGAAATCTCTCGCCTTTAATGGTGAGTTACGACTGGCAACGAAGAAAATATCGTTTCGGTCTGGTGGCTTTTTGCCTCCCACTGAACTGACAGCAAAATTGATAGGGGAAAGCCCGAACAACTTTATTGTTAATGGTGATCTTTCATCAAGAAATATTGGTCCTATCCCTTTTTACAGTCGTTGGGATGGCGTCAGATTGCGTGGTGAAGCGCGTTGGCCTATTCAATCCTTACTCGCATTTCAGCCGTTGATACCTAAAGATTTAGGGATAAACTTGCGTGCAGGTGAGCTTTATGCACAGGCTGCTTTTTCTGCCACACAAGGGCAAGGTTTTGTTGCGGGTGGTCACTGGGCGGTAAAAAATGGCAGCATGTGGCTTAAAGATGGTGGAATCAGTGGACTTGATTTTATCTTACCGTGGCGACTGAGAGATAGTATCTGGCAATTTGGTATTAAATCGCCGGTTCAGTTACGAGTGAAAACAATAAATAACCTGTTTGAAATGCGTAACTTAACGGCGGATTTGCAGGGATTTTATCCGCCATCGGAACAAAAACCGCTGGAACTGACTAATGTGAATGTAGGTATGTTGGATGGGCATATTAACCTAGATAGATTAAGGTTTCCTCAGCAGCATCCTGCCATTTTGACGCTTGATAAATTGGAGCTAAGTCGCTTTTTGACCGTGTTGAAAGTTAAACAATTTGCGATGTCTGGCAAAATCAGCGGAAAATTACCGTTGTTTATTAATAATGAGCGTTGGATAGTTCAGCAAGGTCAGATTACCAATATCGACCATATGACCTTACGTCTGGATAAAGACACGATAGATTCCATTAACAAAGATAATATTTCCGCCGGTGCCGCTATGGATTGGTTACGCTATTTAGAAATCAGTCGCTTACGGGCGCAAGTCAATCTTGATAATTTAGGGATTCTGACACTTAGTGCCGAAATTCAAGGTGTTAATTCATTAAGGGATAAAAGACGGCAAGTCAAGCTGAATTACCATCATGAAGAAAATATCTTTCACTTATGGCGTAGCTTACGGTTTGGCAACAATCTTGAAGATTGGCTACAGCAGAATATATCTGTATTAAATGGGAGTGATAAATGACAAAACAAACTGGAATGAAGCTGTTCTTACTATCAATGGGGTCTTTAATGCTGTCAGGTTGTATACGCCTTGAAGTAGCAACACCGGAGAAGCCCATTAATATTAATATGAATGTCAAAATTGAGCATGAAATTCAGATAAAAGTAGACAGGCAAGTTGAAGAGATGCTTAAGAATAACACGGGTTTATTCTAGGGGGGCATTATGAAGAGAACAGGTACGGGAATATTGTTATTGGCTAGTGTATTGTTCAGCTCTTCCGTTGTAGGAATGACCCTGAATGAGGCAAAGCAGAAAGGGTTGGTCGGTGAAACTTTCAGTGGTTATCTGGCTATAGTGAAAACAGATAGTCAGGCACAAGCTTTGGTGGCAGAAATTAATCGAGCCCGTGAGAAAAAATACGCAGAAATTGCGGCTGGCAATAATATTTCTACAAAGCAAGTGGCTAAACTTACTGGCGAAAAATTGGTGAACAGAGCTGAACTTGGTGAGTATGTGCTTGGTATTAATGGTAAGTGGTTGAAGAAATAAAAGCGCGTCGAATGACGCGCAAAAGACAACAATATAAAAATATAGGCAATGTATGAATTATGGACAAAAACGTGGCTATCAGGAAGCTATTGCTTGCAAAACTTCACGGGCGGTTTGTTGCGCTTGATTTGCGGCATCAGGGCCTAATGCTACACCTTCGGTAAATACGAACTCTATATCAGTGAGCCCAATGAAACTCAGGAACAGACGCAAATAAGGCACTAACAGATCACTGGAGCCGTCTTTATGGATGCCGCCCCGGCTGGTCAGGATGATTACTCGTTTGCCTTTTAGCAGACCTTCAGGGCCATTCTCGGTATAACGGAAAGTCACTCCAGCACGGGCTATCAGGTCAAAATAGTTTTTCAGTTGGGTTGGAATGTGGAAGTTGTACATAGGCGCAGTGATAACAATAATGTCATTATCCTGCAATTCCGCAATCAGTTCGTCAGATAATGCTAACGCCTCTTTTTGGCGAACAGTCATTTCATTGCCACTTGGGCGTAATGCATGAACCAGTTCATTATCCAGAACAGGAATGGGTTGCGCGGCCAGATCACGTATCTTAATGCGGTCATCAGCATGATTGGTTTGCCACTTTTCAATGAAGAAATCTGCCATTTGGTTAGTATGTGAATGCTGCGCCATAATGCTGGATTTAAGAACCAGAACTTTACTCATGTTTATTCCTTAAATTAACTCTTGGTAATTTACTTGTTAATCACGATATATACCCTATGGATTTCAAGATGCATCGCGACGGCAAAGGAGCGAATCCCCGGGAGCATAGGTAACTATGTGACCGGGGTGAGTGAGTGCCGCCAACAAAGAGGCAACTTGAAAGATAACGGGTATAGTGATTCTATGAGTTATTATCTTCTGGTAATAGAGCAATATTTAGAGCTTAGCATTCAAATTTATTGAAAAACTTTTACCTATGTTGATATAGCGTAGCGGGGAAATATCCGCCGAAATTATTGCCAATAGATGGGATGTGCTACTATATGTTGTTAATAAAAATGTGTTGCCAATAAGAACTATGTCATCAATAAAAGCTGGCTAATCAGTAAAGTTAAGAAGTTACAAGGATCAATATAAGTGAAAGAGTCTCAGAAAATCATTAACCGTCAGGCTGCTTGTCCAACGATCAAATATCCAGAAAACTTGCCCGTCAGCCAGAAGAAAGATGATATCTACAAAGCTATTCGTGACCATCAGGTTGTCATTATTGCTGGTGAAACCGGTTCGGGTAAAACAACACAGATCCCGAAAATTTGTCTTGAACTAGGCCGGGGAATAAAAGGCTTTATCGGTCATACTCAACCCCGTCGATTGGCTGCTCGTGCGGTTGCCAATCGTCTGGCGGAAGAATTGGAAACCTCAGTGGGTTCTGCTGTTGGTTATAAAGTCCGTTTTAGTGATCATGTGGGCGATAACACGTTAGTTAAACTGATGACCGATGGTATTTTGCTGGCGGAACTGCAAAATGACAGGTTACTTAAACAGTATGACACGCTCATTATCGATGAGGCGCATGAACGCAGTCTGAATATTGATTTTATTCTGGGTTATTTGCGCCAATTACTGCCAAAACGTCCCGATTTGAAAGTGATCATTACCTCCGCGACTATCGATCCTGAGCGCTTTTCTCGTCATTTTAATCATGCGCCAATTATCGAAGTTTCTGGTCGAACCTATCCGGTAGAAGTGCGTTATCGTCCTGTCATGGGGGAAGATAATGATGGAGAGCGGGATCAGCTTGAGGCAATTATTGATGCTGTTGATGAGCTCAACCGTGAAGGGCCTGGAGATATCCTGATCTTTATGAGTGGAGAGAGGGAGATTCGTGATACAGCAGATGCGCTGAATAAACAGAATCTGCGTCATACCGACGTACTGCCATTATTTGCGCGTCTTTCTAACAGCGATCAGAATCGAATTTTCCAATCACATACGGGGCGGAGAATTGTGCTGGCAACTAACGTGGCAGAAACCTCGTTGACGGTACCGGGAATTAAATATGTGATTGATACCGGGTATGCACGTATCAGCCGTTACAGTTATCGCACGAAAGTACAGAGATTGCCGATTGAACCCATATCACAGGCGTCGGCTAATCAGCGGAAAGGGCGTTGCGGACGTGTATCTGACGGGATCTGTATCCGGCTGTATTCAGAAGACGATTTCCTTTCTCGGCCAGAGTTTACTGATCCAGAAATCCTGCGTACTAACTTGGCATCGGTCATTCTGCAAATGACGGCAATTGGTCTTGGGGATGTCAGTGCATTTCCATTTGTGCAACCGCCTGATAAACGTAATATTCAGGATGGTGTTCGGCTTTTGGAAGAGCTTGGGGCTATTGACCAGAGCACAACGGTTAAGGCTAATTACTGTCTTACATCAATAGGGCGACAGCTTGCTCAGCTCCCGGTTGATCCTCGGCTGGCGCGTATGGTATTGGAAGCTCGTCATCATGGTTGTGTACGTGAAGTGATGGTTATCACTTCTGCGCTATCTATTCAGGACCCAAGAGAGAGGCCACTGGAGAAACAGCAGGCTTCTGATGAGAAACACCGTCGATTTGCTGATAAAGACTCCGATTTTATTGCATTTCTGAAATTATGGGATTTTTTGAAAGAGCATCAAAAGGCACTCTCCTCTTCGCAATTTCGCAAACTTTGCCGTCAAGATTATCTTAACTACCTGAGAGTCAGAGAGTGGCAGGATATATATACCCAGTTACGACAAGTTGTGAAAGAAATTGGTCTGTCGGTAAATAGTCAGGATGCAGATTACCGTGGTATTCATACTGCGTTACTTTCTGGGCTGTTATCTCATATCGGCCAAAAAGATACAGATAAACAGGAATATACCGGTGCGCGTAATGCCCGTTTTGCTATTTTTCCTGGTTCTGGTTTATTCAAGAAGCCACCTAAATGGTCAATGGCGGCGGAATTGGTTGAAACCAGTCGCTTGTGGGGGCGTATTGCTGCGCGAATCGAACCTGAATGGGTTGAACCGTTAGCCGGGCATCTGGTGAAGTATCATTATAGCGAGCCGCACTGGCAGAAATCTCAGGGTGCGGTAATGTCTAGGGAAAAAGTCACTTTATATGGTTTGCCAATTGTGGCTAGTCGTCTGGTTAATTACAGCAAAATTGACCCAATGCTCTGCCGTGAGTTGTTTATCCGCCATGCGCTGGTGGAAGGCGATTGGCAAACTCGACATGCATTTTTCCGAGCGAATCTGAAATTACGTGAGGAAATTGAGGAGCTAGAACATAAATCCCGTCGTCGCGACATTTTGGTGGATGATGAAACCTTGTTTAGTTTCTATGATCAACGGATACCTCAGAATGTGGTTTCTGCTCGCCATTTTGATCGCTGGTGGTTGAAGACAAGTAAAGAGCAACCGGACTTGCTTAATTTTGAAAAAAATATGTTGATCAAAGGCGATGCCGATAAAATCAGTGCGCTGAATTACCCTAATTACTGGTATCAGGGGGCATTGAAATTACGGCTTAGTTACCAGTTTGAACCGGGCACGCAAGCTGATGGTGTGACAGTTCATATTCCGCTGCCGGTGTTGAATCAGGTTAAGGATGAAGGGTTTGATTGGCAGATCCCCGGTATTCGTTATGATCTGGTTGTTGCGCTGATTAAATCATTGCCGAAACCGGTTCGTCGTAATTTTGTCCCTGCACCAAACTATGCTCAGGCATTTATGGAGCGGGTACCTCAACCACAATCGACCTTATTAGATAGCTTTGAGAAAGAGTTACGGCGGATGACTGGTGTTACGGTGTCACGTGATGATTGGCAGTTAGAGCAAGTACCCGATCACCTCAAAATGACATTTCGAGTGGTAGGAGAGAAGAACCGGACTATCGCTGAAAGTAAAGATTTATCTGCGCTGAAATTACGCTTGAAAGAGAAAGTTCAGGAGACACTTTCCTCTGTTGCCGATGATGGGATTGAACAGAGTGGGCTGCATATTTGGAGTTTCGGAGAATTACCGGGACGGTATGAACAGAAACGTGGTGGTTACTCTGTTAAAGCATTTCCAGCGCTGGTGGATGAAAAAGAGAGTATCGGTATCAAATTGTTTGAAACCGAACCGGAGCAACAAATTGCCATGTGGGAAGGTACCCGTCGTCTGTTGTTGCTCAATATTCCTTCACCAATTAAATACTTACATGAGAAATTGCCGAATAAATCCAAATTGGGACTCTATTTTAACCCTTATGGCAAGGTATTGGATTTGATTGACGATTGTATCTCATGTGGTGTGGATAAATTGATGGCAGGGAATGGTGGGCCGGCTTGGAATGAACAGAATTTTATTCAGCTACAGGACAAGGTTCGGGCTGAGTTGAATGATACTGTTGTGGAAATAGCCAAGCAGGTGGAACAGATACTCACCACTATTTTTGCTATCAATAAACGTCTCAAGGGGAGAGTGGATATTTCATTTGCCTTGGCATTATCGGATATCAAAGAGCAGCTTTCTGGTCTGGTTTTCAAAGGATTTGTCACCACTAATGGTTGGAAACGTTTGCCGGATGTCCTGCGTTATCTGCAAGGCATTGAGCGCCGTCTTGAAAAATTGGCGATTGATCCGCACAGAGATAGAGCGCAAATGGGGCGAGTCGAAAATGTTCAGCAACAGTGGCAACAATGGCTGGCGAAATTATCACTGCAACAGAAACAGTTGCCTGAGGTGCAAGAGATTCGTTGGATGATTGAAGAACTGCGGATCAGCTTGTTTGCTCAGCAATTGGGTACGCCATATCCAGTTTCTGATAAGAGAATTTTACAAACGATGGAGCAAATTGCTTCTTGATTAAAGAGGAAGAGCATATTCTAAACTGCGTATCAAGTTTTACATTTGTGATGCAGTTTTTTATCGGTCAGTTAAATCGTCAAACTGAAAGTCACCTATTCTAAAGGTGGCTTTTTACTTAGACTGAAACGAATGAACTGGTTAGCAGGTACTTTCCGTATGTTTGGTTTTGTTAGCCTCAACGAAAGCATTAACCATAGCGGTTTTATTTTTGCGGTTACGAGCGTAGTCAGCCTGAGTTGCCTTCTTCTTGGTTGCTGTAGCACGTTTTAACAACATAATCGCCTCCTCCTAAATCTTCATACTCTGGATTCTTTAATATAATCATCTTTGTTCTGATCATTGTAAAGATACCCTTCGAAAAATATCATTTCAAGAATGATATTTGGGAATTCCAATACCCTGATTTCCTGTATTATACAAGCCTGTTAATGTTATCGGTTATAGGGATAAGTAGTTATATCCTTTCATTCCAACTATCAGAATGGACTATATTTCCATCATTGTTTTTCCAGGTAATTTTTTCGTAGCGAAGCTCAATGATTTCCATATGATTGAATTTCTCTTTTGATGTATCCTTGATATCCAGCATAACGGGAACAATATTCACTATTTTCACATTTTCCATTAAGGTATTAAAATATTCCTTTTCTTGACCATGATCGTCTATTTTATACCATTTAAGCTCTGCTGATTTTAGTGTTTGCCCCGTAGTTAATGCCTTATAAAGATATGGGGATGACGAATCAATTTCTTTCTCAATCATAAATGGAAGGTGTTTCCTCGTTCCAGTTAATTTTCCTGTATTATCATCAGTGGCGGTACTGACGCTATGATGAAGACCTAAAATCTCAATACTGCCTTCTCTACCATAGATATCAACGGAACCTTTAATATCTGCTCCACCGTCGTCTTTTATATACATATATAGAGGAATAGCCATTATTAATCTCCTTCAGAAAACGATTTTGAATTACCGGTGGCAGAAATAAGCTTTTGTAAGCATTTTTCACCACTTTTACTTTTGTACAGTACACGAATACTATCAACAACATACTGATTTAATTCTGCTTCTGTTCCTTGATAAAAAGGCAGTGAGCAGACAGAGTCAGTGCTAATTGAAACATTGGAATCATCAAGAATAGATAATACTCCGTTTACGTTTTTCGGTAATGCAGTAGCTAACGCTGTTGATAGCATTTCTGATGAATGGGCATCACTTCCCTTTGCAAGTAAAGGAGCTACTTTGAGCCACGCTATATCTCCACTTGCAATATGATCTGTTATATAATCCCATTCTCCGTTGTCTCCTTCTGGCATATTTGCAATTACTGCTCTTGCACCTTGCTGTTTTATTTGTAGGGTCAATTGCTTTGGCGTTAAATTCGGATATGGATTTTTAGCCGTAATATGATGATCCACGGCCAATGAGCTAAATGATACCAGTATTAAAAGCAAAACCAGTTTTTTCATTCGACCACCAGGATTGTATCGCTAGAGTTGGCTATCTCTTTTCTGAGATTAGAGCCATTTATAATGATGCAACCATGTGATGCTTGCCGGTATGTGCCATCCCGTCTATCACCATGTGTTCTGAAAAGAGAGCGTCCAAACGTATTAGTTCCCATAATAGGGTCTAATATTACGGTGACCCTGGTTATTGAGTTAGAGTAACCGTTGATTCTGTAATAACCGCGGGGAATTGGTCCTTCACCTTCAACCTGTTCCATAGATGGGTTATTTATCCCTGTTCCGTGACCGCTATAACCTTTTGCAATAAAAGAGCCGTTATGTGTTAGCTCGCCAGTGCTTTGTGAATATTTCCACGTCATACTTGTTTCCATTAGTAAATATTAAGAAATTTAACTTTAAACTTAATAAACATTTTTAAAAGCATAATTTTGTAAAAATAGTAATATTTTTGTAAATATAAGTATTTAAGATAATGAGTTAAGAGTAATTTTAATGATTATTGATTTTGGTAAGTAGGTATGAACGATAAAAGAATTGTATAAGATAAATTTGCTCTATTGGAGAAAGAAGTTCAATTCTATATTGAGAATCTCTTATCTCTTGCAGGTTCATTAGATTATAATTACGCTCATAATTTTGCGTATAGGGTGTAATACTATGAGGTCTACAATTGCTACACGGGCTGGAACCAAGAAAAATACTAATGTATACCTCACTGCTGATCTGGTGGATGCGGCTCGTAGCTTAAATATGAACTTATTGTCTATGTTGGATGGGCTTCTGACACAGGCTGTAGAAGCTAAAAAGCGCGGTCAGAAAGAAGATAAACAAGATATGCAGGCAATCAACGCATTTTTGGAGCGTGCAGGGATAATTACGGATGATGAATTTTTTGGGGGCCTTTGATGTTTATCGTAACTTTTCAACAAAATTAATTGTTCCACTGACTTCAACAGGAGAAATGGAGCTAACTCGTAAACGTATTACGCCGGTAGTTGATATCAATGGTGATAAATATTGTGTATTTACTCCGGTTATTACATTCCTTGACCCTAATAAAATAAAGAAAAAAGATTTTATATGTAATGTTGTCATTTCACGAGGATAAATTCTCTCAGCAATTGATGCTATTATTACTAACACATAACATGTGAATTAGTGGGCATAATCTGCTGAATTTTCTCAAAATTTTTTCAGGTGAAAATAATAAAATAACAGCGCATCAGCCAAGAAATAAACTTTCTATAACTGATGCAGATAAATTTATTACTGATAAGTTAATGTCATTGTTGCGGTTACATTTGCTTGGCCGGGGGTAATATTGCGATCGGTCTGAAAATAGCGGGCGTGTAAAGGAATAGATAACTTCCCACCTGAATAGCTGTTGCCAATATTTATTTGTGAATGAATAATAACAGGTTGGTTGTTATAAAGAATTTGCATACCTACACCGGAAGCAGTTGTGTTATTATCATTTTGATCAAGCGCCCATACGTGATATAAGTTATTTTTTGCTTTCTTTCCATCAAGCATTAATTGAATTTGAACATCATTATCACAATCTAAAATAACCTCAAAATCTTTCCCTCCTGCGATACTATTAATGCCAGAAAAATCGCTTTTTTTAATATCACCCATAGGCACAGTAATATTGCTATTTTTCAGTGAGCAACTTTTAGTAATAATGCGGGTATTTCCCAAACGGTAAGTATGCACGATATGGTTATTTACCCGCGCCTGAATTAATTGTTCGTTTCTGACAAAACCAGAACCTGTTGTTGGCGCTATTTTTATTAGCTGAATTGTCAAATAACCCCATGTTTTACCACAATACCAACGACCGGAATTATCGCAGCTTACGGGATTATTAGCAATGCGCGGTAACCAATCGATACCATAGCCGGGACTCCAAGTATTTATTCTGATACCAACACCGGGAACACCGGACTCGTAAATAGCATCCTTGTTGTATTCTGCATTTTTGTAGGATGTATATCCCCATGACGTATTAACGTTTGTATCGCAATAGAAAATATTGTTTTTATTGTCTAATTCATCTGCACGATATTCGTAAATGGTTGTGCCAATCGGTTGATCCCTTGGGACATATAAGGTTCCAAAAGAGAGATGAGTGATTTCTGGTTTAAATCCTTTCGTAAACTGGCAGTTAGCGGCAAAACTATAAGAACTGACTGTCAAACCAATTAATAAGTTGGTAATAACGAGAAAATATTTAAATTTATTGTAAATATTAAACATAGCGTTTTCCTGTGGAAATTATTTACAGTGTGCTGCTATTATATAAATACCGGATAAAGGATTTTTTTCTGGTAGTTTGTAATTAACGATACATTCCTGAATATCTTTATAACCCCATTTAACGAATAATCGTCCACTATCGGGTAAACCCGTGAGGTAAACTTGCCCTTCGTGACTAACAATAGCGCTATTTACTTCATCAATATCATGGCGTTTTTCTAACGTGACAATCGCACCAAAAGGAATAGGATTTTCTTGATAATAGAGATTGATTAGAACTCTGTGACCTATCCGGGTTTTAAAATCAGCCAGGACTAATGCCCCACGAGTAGGAATAACGGTTTGGGTATTGACGTCAATATCGACATTATCTGCTAATGAATGAGTATCCAGTGCAATCCGATTTTTCCGGTAACTGTTAACATAAGGAATAATCGCATAACCATTCCAATCGGTGGCAATACCAACATTATTTTGGATCTTTATTCCTTGAGCACCATCAGCCCGGACTAATGCCAATGTATCTCCCAAATGTTGTGAAAGAGTAATTCCGTATGGATGAGCAACAATGCCTCCCTGGAGGCCATAATTCAGTTGGTGAGAATAGCGATCATAGCTATAACCGGTACTAAATTGACCATAAGCGCCTTTATATTCCGCATGAATATGACCGCCAGCGCCAGTACCGTGATTCGTGTAACTCTGCTGTAAACTATAAATTAAATTATTGTCTTCCAGTGCTGTGCCACTTAAACTTACTTGATGGGAAATATCTTTGTTTTTATTGGTATTAAAATTATAGCTGGTCCAGCTATTCTTTAGCCAGCGATCTAATGGAATCTGTATGCTGAATGAAAAAAGCTGTTCATTTTTATCTGTATCTGGAAGTTGGCTATAGGTATAATTCAGGCTGTAATTAATATTATTATAATTGGTGCTATAACCTGCGTTGATATTACGTTCATAGCCACGTTGCTGCCAATAATTTTGTTGAAAAGCGGACAAATATAAACTGCCAAAATTTCCTAAAGATTGATTAATATGTAGTTGCAATTTACTTCTTTTATTGGTGCGATAACGCCAGTTACTTTTATTGGCATTATCTATGTCATTGGCTTCTTTAAAATCGTAAAAACCACGTGTCGAATAGCGATAACCTGCCAGAGTAAAATTAGTCCCTGTTAACGAAAGATCTTTTGCATATTGAAAACGGTAGGATTGCCCTTTGGTACTTATATTAGATGGTAAATCGGTGTTAGAGTGAGTGATGTCAAAAGAGAGAGAACCCAATATACCAAAATTATAACCTGATCCTAAAGCAATGGATTGATAATCTTTTGAAAAAATTGTACCACCATAGGTAGTGATATTATTAGAAAAACCATAGACTAATGCACCTTGGGTAAAATTAGGTTCTCGCCCATGATTATTTGATGATTGATATTGGCCCAGTGTTATCGAATATTGGAAGCCTCCTTCCCGTAACATAATCGGTATAGCCGAAAAGGACTGAGTAGATCGATATTCCTGACCATCTGCTTCCTTGATAATAACTTCCAAATCTCCACTTGTTGTGGTTGGGAAAAGGTCATTAATGACAAATGGACCGGGCGAAACATAAGTTTGATAAATGATATAACCGTTTTGCTTGATTGTAACTTGAGCATTACTTTGAGCAATTCCCCGGACACTAGGGGCGAAACCTTGTAAGCTGTCTGGTAACATATTGTCATCAGAAGCTAATTGTAAACCGCGGAATTGGGCACCCTCAAAAATATAGGAGGGGGTAAAGCTATCACCTAGCGTTAATTGTCCTTTTAGTGCGTGAATATCCCGTTGTAAGTAGGTGTTAATACTTTTCCAACTCTTATCACGACTGGTATAGGTAGAATAATTGCGCAGACGCCATGCTTGCCAATTAGCGCCTGTTCGAAGATTCAGATAATGGGTCTGCGTAGAGCCAGATGGGCTATTTTGCCAGGTATTTGAACCACTATAATTGTAGTTAATCAATAATGAAGTTAATCCTTGCTGCCATAATTCAGGCGAAACATAACCTCTTGCCTGATTGTTTAACATTGCTTGTGGAATACTGATATCTAGCCTTTGTTGACCAAAATTGAAGACAGTGCTTGCAGATGGAATATATTGACTTAAATCAGACAACTCTGTTTCTGGTGGTAAACTGAATAGCTCTGGAAAGTTATCAATTTTTACTCCCATATCCTGTAATTGTTGAATTGTCAGCTTGGGCAGCAATTTATTATTTATCGTGACAAAGGTTACGTTCCTGGTATCTATTTTATCTCTATTAAGGTAAATATCTACCCAGTAAATACCGGGCGGATAGTCGTCTTGTGTGAAAATAGAGAGATCAATGTTTTCAGGTGAACCAAAATCAGTACCTATTTCCAGTGCATGAATGTTGAAATAATCTTCAGAATAAGTTTTAGCTGGGTAAAAAAGCATGCCAACAGCTACAAATGGCAATAATAAGAGCCATGAATGTTCAATATTGTATGGTTGCTGATTAATCTTATGCTGTGAGCACTTTCCCATAATTAACTTTCTGGTATAGAGTAAAGTAATGTAACGGTTTTATTAACGAGTTATTTTTTCAAATGGCTGTTTTTTCCTCGGCAGTCACACCACCAAAATCATTAATTGCTTTCCAATTTACCTGTTTTATGTTAATTGCCGGCAGAGGCCAGCTTAGTTGACCAAAGGGTTTAATCATGCCCGCAGGTTTTATTTCATGTTGATCTGCTTTAAGGTAAGAGAATGAAATGAAGTAAGGGGTAGGGTTCTCAGCGATCAGTGAATTATTTTCCGTACGGAATTTGAGCTTTTGGTATGCGGTACTTGATTTTTCTGCCAAATTTGCAGGGCGGTAAAACAATTTAAATTTTGACTTAACTGTTATTTGTAATTGATTCTGATCTGATTTCACAGAGGTAGGAATAGACTTCACATTTAACCAAAAAAGTGATTCCCGATCTTGAGGTAGGTTACTTTCTGTTTTTACAATACGCAGGATATTTTCATGGCCTGCTGCGAGTTTAAAGATGGGTGGCGTTACGATAAAAGGGGTCTTCATATTATCGTTTTCATCTTGGATCCAAGATTGAATCAGGTAAGGGGCATCTTTTTCCGGGTTATTTATAGAAATAGACGCTTCTTTTTTGTCACTCATGTAAATAACACGGGTTCCACCAATGACGACACCTGCGATAGCGAAATTTACACTGATAATATATAGAAAAATTATTGTGAATAGTCGTTGATACTGCACGGTAACATCTCCGTTTTATCGTGTTTTTATGCGTTATTTTATGGGATTTGTGGGCATCCATTCCCTGTACTGCTTTATTAGAAATAAAACGTGAATGAAGCTTTGTTCTAAATTTAGCCTGTTTTAGTTATAAACAATCGTAAAATTAGCGACGGCATCACCCGAACCTGGGCTGATTGCTTGAGTTGTAGCAACATATTTTGCAATGAACTTCAGTTCTGCGGTTTTTTGATCAGTAAAAGCTTGGAGTTTGGAAGCTTGTGCCAAAGGAATTAGCGTTGAATTATCTTCTTCATAGATACCAATAGCAACACCATCGGCGACTGCCTGGCCTTTATCATTAGATAAGGCCAGAAGATTGTTATTTCTATTATCTATCTGCCCGTCAAATTTAACTTGTGCATGAGTATATTCTGGTGGGCAATCACTCATCTTAATGCTAAAGGGTGTTACAGCTGCGGTACTATCTACGCCACTAAATGCATTTGAGCTAATTGTTCCCATGTTTACGTTTTGGTTCGCAGAGTCAGTATCGATTTTACAAGCATTAGAGATGATATTACCGGTAAAGTTAATCTTTCCGTCCGCTGCATTTGCTACAGGAATAAGTACAGAAGATACAAGTAAGGATGAAATAATCAGTTTAGCTTTCATTGTAAATAGATCCTAACCCTAACGTGCATGGCGTCAGGGAAGTAGAAATATTGATTTAATTGGAACTGTATAAACATCAATACAGCATGTAAATATTCATAGTTTTTATCCGATAACAACAACGATAACTCAAAATGTGTCTTTTTAGGGATAAAGTTAGGCGATCATAGCGATTAATTATGAAAAATCCAAAGAATGACTCGATAATGTATTGTATTTAAGACTTTTATCTGTATTTATTTATTAAACAGGATTATTTTTTAACATTAACGTGATTTATTGTATGTAATAAATCATTATGCTAATTAATGAGAATATCTTTTGATTAATAACTGGTTATAAAATTAATTGTGATATAAATCACAATTAATTTATTACACTTAAGAATTTATTTTTTTGTTCTATTATTTTCATGTTATTACCTCTCGCTGTCATTTTCTCTTTGAGAGTGTCTATTATGATAGAGATAAGTTATCTGGATTAAATTACGCTATAGTTTTCTCATGTTATCTCTCTATTTTATTGTTTATAGCAATGCCTATCTCAGTTGGCGTTATGAATCCTCAACGCAATTAACCCTGTAAGGGGGGAAAATGAAACAGTTTGTCTTTGTATTGGGCTTTTTGTCCATCGTGCTCTTAGTCTCACATCCAGCTTCGGCCATGCAAGCAGAGCAGAAAACCGTCACCAATGGCGTGGTATCGATCGAATATTCGGTGCGTGGGGAAGGGCCACTGCTCTTGGTGATTGCTTCAACTGGGCGGGGAACGGCAGAATTTGCGCCACTCGCAGATCGACTGGCGATGCGCGGCTATCGCGTTGCTCTGCCCGAGCCACGCGGAATATCGGGGTCGACCGGTCCGATGGAAAATGTGACCTTCCACGACTTTGCTGACGATTTTGCGGCGGTGGCTGCGGCGGAGGGAGGTAAGGCAATCGTGGTAGGGCATGCTTATGGCCATTGGATTGCCAAGACGATTGCCTCGGATTATCCCGAAATGACGCGTGGCATAGTACTTCTGGCAGGGGCTGCGAAATCTTGGCCCTCGGAGCTTTCGGATGCGATCACTGTGATTAGCGATCCGAAATCCACCCGTGAGGAGCGATTAGCGGGACTTAAACTTGCCTTCTTTGCGGAAGGCAACGACCCGACACCTTGGCTTGAGGGATGGCATTCCGATGTCATAAAAAGTCAGTCTGCGGCGCGTGAGCTGACCAATCGTCAGGATTGGTGGGCTGGCGGGACGGTGCCGATCCTCGATCTACAGGCGAAATCCGACCCGTTCCGGCCTGAAACGTCTCGGATGGAGGCGAAGGACGAGTTCGGTAATCGCGTTACTATCGCAGTGATTGAAGGAGCCAGCCATGCGTTACCTGCCGAAAAGCCGATCGAGACGGGGGATGTAATTGCAGATTGGGCTAACAAACTGAAATAATTAAGAACACTATCTAGTCTCTATCAGGGCATTCGTACCGGAAAAATTCAATGCGAATGCCCCAGGCAGAGGCGATTCCGATAGGACAAAAGGACATCCTACCTCAAGCTTTACACTTTTGTTGATGATGCTCTGGAATACATTCACCAACATTGTCGCCTTGAAGAGGCATCTTGGTTTCATCCTCTAACATATTGTGAGTCATTTTCGAATTCGACAAGAATTGATTAAGAACCATACCAATCAAGTTGCATTAACAATATTAGTTACAACATACTTAAAAAGATAACAATAACAAAAATATGACAAAACAACGAAAAACCAAACAAACTGCTATATAAAAATCCAGAAAGCCATTACAGGGGAATAATGGCTAGATCTGACGGAATTACTTGATTAGCAACCCAGTGGCAGGGATTGCTGTTATCAGCAATGCGACAATAGTGAGCTTTTCAGCCAGATGTAAGCTATTTTTCTGCGGGTTTTGGCGGCGTGCATACAAAAAAACAATAAGACCTGGCGCATAGAGGACAACAGACAATAGCAAATTCATCAAACCAGATGCATAAAGCAGCCATATGCCATAAATACATGTTCCAACAGCAATGAGTAATAACCCCTTATTGCTACGATCAAAAGCGACTTTTAAAAGAAATGCTCCGACAAGGAAATAGGGCACTAAAATCATTTCTGATGCAATTGTCAGCAATGAATTGTAGTTGCTTCCACTCAACCAGATCAAAACGAGAGAGAGTTGTACAGCGCCATTAGTGAACCACAATGAAGATGATGGCGAATTATTGCGGTTTTGCCGGTTAAATACTTTTGGAAAAGAGCCGTGTTGGGCAGCGATAAATGGCACTTCGGCTGCCATGATTGTCCAACTCAGATAAGCACCACAGACGGAGACAATCAATCCGGCAGCAATAATGATTTCACCTGCGGAGCCAATAAGTCTTACCATCAGGTTTGCCATTGATGGATTGCGCATTGCTGCTAACTCAGGTCGTGGTACTAATCCAAGGGAGAGTAAGGTGACCAAGATGTATATTGCTAACGCCGCAATGACAGCCAGCATGGTTGCAATACCCACATCTGTCCGTTTTTTCGCTCTGGCTGAAACCACAACAGCACCTTCAATACCAATAAAAACCCAAAGGGTAATTAACATGGTATCTTTTACTTGTTGCCAGACAGGAACCCCTAGATCGATGCCTTTAAAGTCGAAATGAAAGGTATCCGTTTTGAAAGCTATGGCGGCAAGTATGATGAAAGCACCTAAAGGCAGCAATTTTGCCATTGTTGCCAATTTGTTGATTCCGGCTGCGGTTTGAACGCCGCGGAGTACTAACCAATGTACGAACCAGAGTAGAATAGATTCTCCCAATAGGGACTGCCAAGTATTGCCGTCACCAAAGATGACAATGCCCTCTTTATCAGTAAAGAAACTCAGAGCGGCAAAAACGATAACCAGATAGGAAACGTTGGCAACGACTGCGCATAACCAATATCCCCAGGCAGAGCAGAAGCCTATTAGTTCACCAAAGCCCTCTTTGGCATAAGTGAAAATCCCTCCATCAAGATCCGGACGAAGACGAGAGAGCAGTAACAGTGCGGTAGCCAAGAACAGGATACCGACACTTGTTATTCCCCAGCCGATCATTAACGCTGCCGGGCTGGCGATTTCAGCCATATTCTGCGGTAAGCTGAAAACACCCGCACCGACCATAGAGCTGAGTACCAGAGCAGTAAGAGCTGTGAGACCTAGTTTCTTTTCCAAAAATATGTTCCTAATATGACATAAACTGCATTATTAACCAGTTTGTTATCCTGATCATAAAGATGAACTGGGTATCGGGTTTTCATCGTTTCCAAGCTGTACAGGACGGAGAAACAAACTGATTGAACCTAGAAATAGGGGGGGATTCTACGAAGGGTATGAGCTGGATGCAATGGTTTTCTATGCAAATAACTATAAAATTTATGCATTGTTTGATGGTGAATTTAGTGAGATGCAATTTGTTTTTATAAGCTGATATGAGTTATTTTTATAATGCTGTTTATTGTACTAAGGTAAATAGGTAATAAGCATGAATTACTATGGTGTTATTACTAATTAAGTAATTTTTATTTTAATTTTTTCGATCGATCTCAAAATTTAATAAAAATAGTTGTGAAAGATAAAGTTTTACCTCTAATTTTCATTTTGTTATGTAATATTACTGCTAAGTAATAATAATCTCTTGTTTTCATGTCAGATTATTAAATTAATCCATTAGATATGTAATTTCATAATGTTATGAATATCTTATTAAATTAAAAAAGATGGAATATTTTTTAATTCATTGATTTAATTTAAATATTTTTTTGATTTTAATTGATTATGTTAATCTTATATTCAAGTTAATATATTTTTCATTGATTTTTATATCAGTAACTAATTAATTTCCTACAATGTGATATAAAACTAATCTTATATAAAAATAAAAAAATCATGTTGACAACGACTGTTTTGATTTATATTGTTTGTGAAAATATTACTCTGTGATTTATTAACTTATTTTTCTTGTATATGTTTTTAATTTTCAGGAATGATTATATGTACCTATGCCAAAAAATATTCTCAGATGGTTAGAGGACAGCTGTTATTAAAATTTTTGTCTTTTAGGTGCCGATGAATGGCTCAGTATTAAATATTCATAAAGGTTAGAACATATGAAACGTGTTCTTGTGGTGTCGTATTCCCAAAGCGGCCAATTGATCGAGGTGGTAAAAAGCTTAATTTCACCCCTGCAAGAGTCTGACGAGATATACATCCGTGAAGTTATTCTGAAACCGATTCCAGAATTTGAATTTCCCTGGAAGTTTTCTAAATTTGTTGATGTTTTCCCAGAAACAGTGCAGTTACATCCGCCTGAGCTAGCGCCTTTGAATCTGGAAGACGAAGAACCTTTTGATTTGGTCATATTAGGCTACCAAGTTTGGTATTTATCACCTGCTCCTCCGATAGTGGCATTTCTTAAGAGTGAAGAAGGAAAGCGTTTACTTAATGGCCGACCGGTGGTGACAGTTATTGCTTGCCGAAACATGTGGTTGATAGCTCAGGAAACTGTCAAAAGATTGTTGCATGAAAGTGGAGCATATTTGCGCGATAACGTGGTCTTTGTTGATAAAGCAAACTTTTTTGCAACAGTATTCACAACCCCGATATGGCTAATGACAGGAAAAAGACAGCCATTCCCTAGCTTACCGCGGGCGGGTGTATCGGAGGAAGACGTTAAAGATGCTACACGTTTTGGTGATGCATTGTTGGCAGCGCTCAAAACGGATAAAGAGAAAGTTGATGCTCCAATGTTGAAAGGTATGGGAGCAGCGGTTGTCGACCAAGCTTTTATTTTCGGTGAACGTGCGGCGCATCGAGGATTTAGATTTTGGTCCGGGTTGATTTGCCGTGTGGGCAAACGAGGGATATGGGTAAGACGCTCTTTATTAGCGTTGTTTGTAACCTATTTAATATTGATGGTGTTAGTTGTTTTTCCTATTTCAGTGGTTGTTCGCCGTTTGCTTACCCCATTACTTAAAGAACGTCTTAATGAGTTACAGAAATACTATGAACAACCTTCTGGTTCTGCCCGCTACGATGATAAGGAGATAAATAAGTAAATGAGTAACAACGTTTATATCACTAAAGTTTCCGCGTTTATGCCAGGAAACCCAATAGATAATAATACAATGGAATCTGTCCTTGGTTTTGTTGGTGGTCGTCCATCAAGATCTCGTCATATAGTTCTTCGCAATAATGGTATCAAATATCGCCATTATGCCCTGGATCCAGAGACGGGTGAGGCAACTTATACATCTGCTCAATTAGCGGCTGAGGCAGTAAAAGGTTTGGTTGATGAACACTTTTCTTTAGATGATATGCAAAGTCTGGCAGCAAGCAGTGGTACTCCTGATCAAATTATACCGGGTCATGGTATTATGGTTCATGGAGAGCTAAAAAATAAATCCTGTGAAGTTATCTCAACTGCCGGTGCTTGCGCCTCGGGTATGACAGCGATGAAATATGCTTATTTGTCCGTTCTCTCAGGAGCGACAAGTAATGCGGTTTCAACAACGTCGGAAGTACCTTCCACTGTATTGCATGCCCGCAATTTCCAGAGTGAAAACGAAGCTCGGGTTGCAGAACTGGAACGACGCCCTGAAATCGCTTTTGAAAAAGATTTTCTGCGTTGGATGCTTTCTGATGGCGCCGGCGCTGCTTTACTTGAAAATAAACCTCGACCTGATGGCATTTCATTGCGAATTGATTGGATAGATATGTACTCTTTTGCTAATGAGCAAGAGACATGTATGTACTCAGGTGGAGAAAAGTTAGCAGATGGCAGTTTAAAAGGCTGGTCACAAATGAGTCAGGCTGATTGGCTTACATATTCTGTTTTCTGCATCAAACAAGATGTCAGATATTTAAATGAGAGGGTCGTTAAATACACACTTACCGAACCATTGAAACGGATAGTTGCTGCTCGTAACTTATCGGCAGAATCTATTGATTGGTTCTTGCCTCATTATTCATCTGAATATTTCCGCATGAAATTTTCTGCGGGTCTTGATGATATTAATTTTAGTATTGAACAAGAACGTTGGTTTACTAACTTAACAATGAAAGGAAATACCGGATCGGCTTCTATTTATATCATGTTGGATGAGCTTATGAAGTCGGGTAAATTGAAGAAAGATCAGCGTCTGTTATGTTTTATCCCTGAAAGTGCCAGATTTACAGGGGCATTCATGCACCTGACTGTCGTGTAAATATTTAATCTTAGTGTTAATGAAGAATGGGGAAACAACCTGTTTCCCCTTGTAATTGGTACATCTAGGAAAATACAGCGTGGAAAATTTAGAGAATCGTGTCAAAAGTGTTGTTGCAGAACAACTTGGAATACCCGAAACCCAGATTCTTAATACACAAACATTCGAGGAATTAGGTGCCGACTCGTTAGATAATGTTGAACTGATTATGGCTCTAGAAGAGCATTTCGGAATAACTATTGATGATGAAGAAGCGGAAAAAATAGTGACGATCCAGAATGCTATTGATTGTATCGATTCGAAGTTGGGATCCGCTAACTAATTTGAAGAACTTTATTCTCTGTATAAGTAAAAAAGCACATATGATTATCATGTGTGCCTTTTTTTGGTTATATACCCTATGGATTTCAAGATGCATCGCGACGGCAAGGGAGAGAATCCCCGGGAGCATAGATAACTATGTGACCGGGGTGAGCGAGTGCAGCCAACAAAGAGGCGACTTGAAAGATGACGGGTATAGATTATTTGAACAGATCTGCACTGATAGTGGAGGTTCCACCACTAGATTGCCATTCACGGGTAATATGATAGTACTTAGCACCTTTAGCCGCGGCGCGTTTAGCGACTTCATAGGAAACATCAGGCATGCTGTTGTAGTAACCTGAAAAGGTGATGGAATCAAAAGGAACCATCTGAGCAGCGCTGATTTTATTTAATTCTTGGATTTTTGTGCCATTAGGAAGAGTTACAGTGTAACGCTCACCTTTAGAATACTGGGTTTCAAAGAAGCGACCAACAGAATTACTGGTTGAAGTTGAAGAGGCTAAACCAGGAATTTCTACTTTCTTAGCTGATTCGCCACCAGCAGCCAATGCAATGCGTCCAGAATCGGAATTTGCCGGGATAACAGCTTCATCAGCCTGAATTTGGCGTTTTGGCGCATCATCTTTATAAACATAAGCTGTCACTGTCTGATTACCGCCATCATTGATTGCAACCTGACGAACAATAAAGAAAGCCGCTGCGCCTTTTTTCTTGGCTTCTTTTGCAATGGCTTCATTCAAATCGGGTTCATTGTCGTAAAAACCGTTAATAGTGACTGTGTCGAATGGTTCCAACGTTATAGCTTCTGCTTTAGGTAATTCTTTGATGCCGCGGAATATACGATATTTAGGTGAATTATCAATTTCCTCTGCATCTTTGTGATACAGATCAGCTGTAACGCGCAGATTGCCGCTATTATTTAGATCGTCAAGGCTTTGGATATAAAACCCATCTGCCCCCATTTTGTCTGCACGACGGGAAACCGCATCGGCAGCTTCATAAATAGCATTAAAAGGGCCTGTAACCGTAATACGTTTAAATGGTTTCAGCTTTGCCGCTTTCTCCGGGGATAACTCCTGAGCTGCTTGAACAGTGGTAATACCCGTTAATGAGAATACCGCTGCTGCAATGATCGTTGTTTTCAGCTTCATAAAAAATTCTTCCACCTTGCGCATTAAATAGTTGTAACTTGCTGAACATGGTTATGCATCACATAGCCGATAATTATTACATGTAATAATAGCTAATGTCCCACGAATTTATGCTATCAGTATGAATGAATGCAAGTTTATAGGATAGGGCGCCATAAGTTTTTATCAACATTGCGGGTAGTCCAGTTAAAATTGCGATTTGCACTGGTAATACTACACCGGTAATACTAGTTAGTTATTTTACGCATTAGTTATCTATCATCGATAATATTTTCAATTTGTTATCAAAATATTTGTTGATAGATTTTACTGATGGCAGTAATAAAGTTAATTTAGTCGCTAAATTGACTGTAACAAGCAATAATCATCATTAATCTTAGGCTTTAGGAAGGGAACATTATGCGTATTGGTGTACCGAAGGAGCGACTTGTCAATGAAGCACGTGTTGCAGCCACACCGAACACGGTGGAACACCTGCTGAAATTGGGATTTAATGTCGTTGTTGAGAGTGGCGCAGGGCATTTAGCTAGCTTTGAGGATAGTGCTTACCAACAAGTAGGTGCTGAAGTTACTGATCGTCATAATATTTGGCGTTCAGATATTATTTTAAAGGTTAATGCTCCTGAGGATGATGAAATTGCATTAATGAAGGAAGGGAGTACGTTGGTGAGTTTTGTCTGGCCAGCGCAAAATCCTGAGTTAATGCAGAAGTTATCAGACCGCAAAGTCACGGTGTTGGCAATGGATTCAGTACCGCGTATTTCCAGAGCACAGTCGTTGGATGCGTTGAGTTCTATGGCAAATATTGCCGGTTATCGTGCAATAGTCGAAGCCGCTCACGAATTTGGTCGTTTCTTTACTGGTCAGATTACTGCGGCAGGAAAAGTCCCGCCAGCCAAGGTGATGATTATTGGTGCCGGTGTCGCTGGTTTAGCTGCTGTGGGTGCTGCGGGTAGTTTGGGCGCGGTTGTTCGTGCATTTGATACTCGTCCTGAAGTTAAAGAACAAGTTCAGAGCATGGGAGCGGAGTTTCTTGAGCTGAATTTTGAAGAAGAGGCCGGTAGTGGTGACGGATATGCAAAAGTCATGTCTGAATCCTTCATTAAAGCGGAGATGGCGCTTTTTGCTGAACAGGCAAAAGAAGTTGATATCATTGTAACAACAGCGTTAATTCCAGGGAAACCGGCTCCACGTCTTATCACTAAAGAGATGGTTGAATCCATGAAGCCGGGTAGCGTTATTGTTGATCTGGCTGCTCAGACGGGAGGAAACTGCGAATTAACGCAAGCAGATAAATTGGTTATTACTGCAAATGGCGTGAAAATTATTGGTTACACAGATTTGCCAAGTCGCTTGCCAACACAATCTTCACAACTCTACGGCACTAACTTGGTTAATTTGCTGAAATTACTGTGCAAAGAGAAAAATGGCGAAATCAATATTGATTTTGACGATGTTGTTATTCGTGGCGTGACAGTCGTCAAAGAGGGCGAAATTACCTGGCCGGCGCCACCCATTCAAGTTTCAGCTCAGCCACAGGCAAAACCGGCATCAGTTAAAGCAGAAAAGCCAGCGGCAAAACCCGTTTCACCTTGGTTGAAATATGGTTTATTGGCATTGGCTGTTATCTTATTCGGTTGGTTAGCCAATGCTGCGCCAAAAGAATTCTTATCTCACTTTACTGTTTTCGCATTGGCTTGTGTGGTGGGTTATTACGTGGTTTGGAATGTCAGCCATGCGTTGCACACACCATTAATGTCGGTAACTAATGCCATTTCGGGGATTATTGTCGTTGGGGCGTTATTACAAATTGGTGATGGCGGATGGGTAAGTTTCTTCTCATTTATTGCTGTTCTTATTGCCAGCATTAATATCTTCGGTGGCTTCACTGTCACTCAACGTATGCTGAAAATGTTTCGTAAGGACTAAGGGGTAACTAATGTCGAGTGGAGTCGTTACAGCAGCCTATATTGTTGCCGCCGTTTTATTTATTTTCAGCCTGGCAGGTTTATCTCGTCATGAGAGTTCTAAACGCGGAAATATTTTTGGTATCACCGGAATGGCAATCGCATTGATTGCGACTATTTTCGGGCCTGATACCGGAAGTGTTGTCTGGATTATTCTGGCGATGGTGATCGGTGCGGTGATTGGTATTCGTCTGGCAAATAAAGTTGAAATGACTGAAATGCCGGAATTAGTTGCTATTCTGCACAGTTTTGTTGGTTTGGCCGCCGTGCTGGTCGGTTTTAATAGCTTTATTGCTCACGATAGTTTTGCAGAACCCGTGATGGAAAATATCCATCTGACAGAAGTTTTCTTGGGGGTTTTCATTGGTGCGGTTACCTTCACCGGTTCTGTTGTGGCATTTGGTAAATTATGTGGAAAAATTTCTTCTAAACCGTTGATGTTGCCAAATCGTCATAAATTAAACCTTGCAGCGCTTGTGATCTCCTTTGTGCTGCTGATTACCTTTGTGAAAACGGAAAGTACAGGCCTGCAAGTGTTCACATTGTTGCTTATGACAGCAATTGCATTGGCGTTTGGTTGGCATTTGGTTGCTTCCATCGGTGGTGCGGATATGCCAGTGGTGGTTTCAATGCTGAACTCCTATTCGGGCTGGGCAGCCGCCGCAGCGGGTTTCATGTTGAGCAATGATTTGTTGATTGTAACGGGTGCACTGGTTGGTTCTTCGGGGGCGATTCTCTCTTACATCATGTGTAAAGCCATGAATCGGTCTTTTATCAGTGTGATTGCCGGCGGGTTTGGTACTGATGGTTCTTCAACCGGTGATGAGCAAGAGATGGGTGAGTACCGTGAAACCACAGCGGAAGACGTTGCTGAACTATTGAAAAACTCAACTTCTGTTATCATCACGCCGGGGTACGGTATGGCTGTTGCACAGGCGCAATATCCGGTACATGACATCACGGACAAACTACGTGAGAAAGGAGTCAACGTCCGTTTTGGTATTCATCCCGTCGCGGGGCGTTTGCCTGGGCATATGAACGTGCTGTTGGCAGAAGCAAAAGTGCCTTACGACGTTGTTCTTGAAATGGATGAAATCAATGATGATTTCTCTGATACCGATACTGTGTTGGTCATTGGCGCCAACGACACTGTTAACCCTGCGGCACAGGAAGATCCCAACAGCCCAATTGCGGGTATGCCCGTTTTGGAAGTCTGGAAAGCACAAAATGTTGTTGTGTTCAAACGCTCTATGAACACAGGTTACGCAGGTGTGCAAAACCCATTGTTCTTTAAAGACAACAGTCAGATGTTGTTCGGTGATGCGAAAGCGAGTGTAGAGGCAATCCTGCGTGCACTGTGATTTTCTATCTTTTTAACGTACAGATTTGATGGATTTACTGTCTCTCAATCGAGATATGATTGAGAGACAGAAGAAATTGGTAGTTTCCAACCGTCAACCCTGTAAATTTATCCTTTGGCGCCAGACTACAGGTGGCATTCAGGGAGATCCTTATCCTCGCCACGTGCAATAGCGTCTAACCAGTCAGAAAGTTCATTGCCAGTTAAATGCAAGCCGGTAGCTTCATATTCTAACCAAGCGTTTTCAGCATCACGTAAAAATTGTTGTCTGGATTTCAGAGTATTAGTTTGTTTATGCATAATCTTTCTACAAATATCACTAATAAAATAAACGTTGCCATTGGGAAGTAAGAATAGCAGCGTTTCAGGATGTAATACATCGCACGGTATGTGAAGAGTTCTGCGTTTGTTATTTAATTTCCAGCGTATCGTACCCCCGCCAGCGATAATTCATCACTGATAAGGTCCAGAACAAAATGAAAATCCCGACAACCCAAAAACCAACATTGCCCATATTGTCATTTAATGCCCCGATAGTGTTCCAGAAAACGCCATGCAAATCCCACTGTTCAGCGATAAGCCCAAGCGCTTCCAACCCACCAATGAACAGTGCTACGGCAACGGAAGCGGCGGTAATGGTCATGTTGTAATAGAGTTTGCGTGTCGGTTGGGAAAACGCCCAACCATAGGCACCCACCATCACAAAATTATCCAGCGAGTCGATGAGTGCCATACCGCTGGTAAATAGCGCCGGGAATACCATCAACGACCACAGAGGAAGTCCACTGAGAGAACCGGCGGCAGATATGCTTAATAGCCCAACTTCGGTAGCGGTGTCGAAACCCAATCCAAACAGAAAACCGACCAAATACATATGCCAGCTTTTGCTTACCAGTCGGAAAACCGTGTGGAACAGGCGCGTCATGATTCCCCCTGGCATTGTTGCCAGTTCGGTAAAATCACTTTTAGCTAGATCTCTTCCACGTTTGAGCGCCTGAAACTTTTGATAGACGCTTTTTAATATCAGCAAATTAATCAGTGCTATTGCTAGCAGAAAGCAGGCAGAAACTAAGGTGCCAACAATACCGCCATAGTCGTGAACCCAGCCCATTTGATCTTTAAACGCCATAGAGGTCAGGACGATGGCGAAGCAGGCTAGAATAACAATGGTAGAGTGTCCAAGAGAAAAGAAAGCGCCGACGGCAATGGGTGATTTACCCTGTTGCATCAATTTACGGGTGACGTTATCAATTGCTGCGATATGATCAGCATCGACCGCATGGCGCAGTCCATAACCGTAAGCCAGCAGGGCTGCTCCCATCATAACCGCATGATGACGGAAAGCGATAAATGCCCAAACCCAAGCCAGTACGTTGGCGGCAATCAAAACAACAAGAAGAGATACAGCACGTTTTTTATCCGTTAAATTATTCATATATGGAATACCTGTAAATCTGTAAATGTAAAACCCGCCTTACGGGTGATTGTTAGAAGTCAAAAAAACAGTAAGTATTTTCTGACTTCATGACCTATAATTTTTTCACTAAGTAGGCATACTAATCAGCTTGTAATATTACCTTGGATAAACTTAAATAAGAGGTAAGAGGACTAACCTGTGTTGAGAAGAATGATCTTAATTGACATATTATGGTCTTTGTGTCAAAGCTTTTTTACTAAAAGATTATCTCAATCAATATTTGGATAGGGACAGCAGCTTTTGAATAAAGTTTGTTGGAAAAATCGTATTAAGTTATATATTGACATAGCAGTGTGACCGTATGGAATAACCAATGATTAGGGGGTTTTATGCAATTAACACCAAGGGAAATCGAAAAACTCATGGTATATACACTGGCGGATGTCGCATTAAAGCGTAAGTCTCGTGGTTTAAAACTCAATTATCCTGAAGCCGTTGCGATTATTACTGCGGCTGCATTGGAAGGCGCCAGAGAGGGGAAAACATTGGAAGAGGTAATGGATGATTCCAGGCATGTTCTGACTAAAGAGGATGTGATGGATGGCGTTGCTGATCTTATTCCGCATGTACAGGTTGAAGCAATATTTACTGATGGTAGTCGTTTGGTCACGGTGCATGATCCCATTCAATGATTGCTGAAACAAATTGTAAATAGCAGGAAAAATTATCTAGACAAAATATTAACTTATGTCTTGACTCACGTCTTAACGTAGAGATTTTCCGATGGAAAAAAATAATAAAGAAGATATTACTCCGTTGGGGGGATATATTCTGGCTAAAGACCCGATCTCCTTTAATGAAGATTGTCCGGTTATTCAATTAAAAGTTCGTAATTCTGGTGATCGTCCTATTCAAGTGGGATCTCATTTCCATTTTTTTGAGGTAAATAAAGCTTTACAATTTAATCGTGCGGCGGCGTTTGGTAAACGACTTAATATCACGGCAACAACCGCTATCCGTATTGAACCTGGTGACGAAATTGAAGTGTCATTAATCCCGATTGGTGGGAAACAAAACGTTTATGGATTTAATAATTTAGTCGATGGTTGGGCAGTTGCTATTGATGAACCTGTGGAAAAAACCTGGTTGCATGCCGGGTAGTAGAATTGAGTTATAAAGTTATCGAATAAATTCAAGGTAGAGTTGACGAACGTTGGAAAATCTTTCGAACAAAGGAATAAACTATGCCAACCATTTCCCGACAGGAATATGTAGGTCTTTTTGGCCCAACGACCGGCGATAAGATCCGCTTGGGTGATACCAATCTATTTATTGAAATTGAGAAAGATCTGCGTGGTTATGGTGATGAATCGGTCTATGGCGGAGGTAAATCACTGCGTGATGGTATGGGTGCGGATAACCGTATGACCAGCGAAAACGTGTTGGATTTGGTGATTACCAGTGTCACGATTTTGGATGCCCGACAAGGAGTCATTAAAGCGGATGTCGGCCTAAAAGGGGGGCGCATTGTCGGGATAGGTAAAAGCGGTAACCCCAACATGATGAATGGCGTTACGCCCGGTATGGTGGTTGGTGTCAGTACTGATGCTATATCCGGAGAACATCTCATCCTCACGGCCGCTGGCATCGATACCCATATTCATTTTATTTCTCCTCAACAGGCTGAACATGCTTTATCCAATGGTGTGACAACTTTCTTTGGCGGTGGTGTTGGCCCCACTGATGGCACTAACGGCACTACTGTTACCGCCGGCCCGTGGCATATCCACCGTATGTTGCGTGCTTTTGAAGGTTTACCGGTTAACGTAGGTATTTTGGGAAAAGGCCATGCTGCGGTAGCAACGCCGCTGGTTGAACAGATCAAAGCTGGCGTTGCCGGTCTGAAAGTGCACGAGGATTGGGGCGCAACTAATTCTGCATTGCGTAATGCCTTACGTGTAGCGGATGAAATGGACATTCAAGTCGCGGTACATACCGATAGCCTGAATGAGGGAGGTTATGTTGAGGATACCATTGATGCTTTTGAAGGTCGCACTATTCATACTTTCCACACTGAAGGCGCCGGTGGTGGACATGCACCGGATATCATTAAAGTTGCCAGCCAGATGAATGTGTTGCCTAGCTCGACTAATCCCACATTGCCTTACGGAATCAATAGTCAGGCAGAACTATTTGATATGATTATGGTTTGCCATAACCTTAATCCCAAAGTGCCGGCTGATGTTGCATTTTCGGAAAGCCGTGTACGCCCGGAGACCATTGCGGCGGAGAATGTTTTACATGATATGGGTGTACTGTCGATGTTTTCCAGTGATTCTCAGGCAATGGGACGAGTGGGAGAAAACTGGCTGCGCGTGATGCAAACTGCTCATGCCATGAAAGCGGCTCGTGGCAAGTTGCCGGAAGATGCAGCACATAACGATAACTTCCGTGTATTACGTTACGTTGCCAAAATTACGATTAACCCGGCGATTGCTCAGGGAATAAGTCATGTGCTCGGTTCGGTTGAAGTGGGCAAAATGGCTGATCTTGTGCTGTGGGAGCCACGTTTCTTTGGCGTAAAACCTAAGTTAGTCATCAAAGGCGGTATGATTAATTGGGCGGTGATGGGGGACCCAAATGCTTCATTGCCGACACCACAACCGACATTTTATCGTCCGATGTTTGGCGCATTAGGCAAAACCCTTCAGGAAACCTGTGTCACTTTTGTATCTCAGGCGGCAATGGAACTGGGGGTAAAAGAGAGTCTTGGTTTGGAACGTCAGGTGATGGCGGTTCGCAACTGCCGGGCTATCTCTAAGAAAGATATGGTGCGTAATGCTGAAACGCCCACCATTGAAGTGGATGCTGAAACCTTTGCCGTCAAGGTGAATGGTGAATATGCCACAGTAAAACCGGTCAGGACAGTCGCGCTCAATCAGCGCTATTTCTTTAGTTAGTCTATTTTTTGCTGCCGGTCAGAGCGTGTTTTTTCTGGCTGGATTAACCGATCCACGCGTTCAGAGGAGTTATCTTATGATTGTTATTGAACAGATTCTTGGTAATGCCAAAAAAGATGTTTTCTGGCGAGATCGCTTGCAAGGGATCTCGCCGGATATCTTGGTGCTTTCGCAATGGGAAGCGCAAAAAAGCCGTTGTCGTAAATCCACCCTTAACGGATTGGATTTAGGTATTTCCCTTGACCGTCATCAGGTATTGTCTGACGGCGATGTTTTATTGTGGGATGAAGCTAAAGGACTGGCGGTTATTGTCCAGATGAGCTTGCGTGATGTGATGGTTATTCATTTGAAATCATTGCTGTCACTAGATTCAGAGACGGTAATGAAAACCAGCTTTGAACTTGGTCATGCCCTAGGTAACCAGCATTGGAAGTCAGTGATTAAAAATCACCAGATTTATATTCCGCTAACAGTATCAACTAAGGTCATGGATTCAGTCATGAAAACCCATGGTTTTCACGCATTGCCTTACTCCTTTGTTAAAGGCGAAGAGATATTGCCTTCTCTTAGTAACGCCGAAGCTCGTTTATTATTCGGTGGCGCAGAGGATTCTGCAACACACGTTCATGTCGATAATACGTTTCTGAACCAGCATGTGATTAAACTAAAATGAACGCTCTCCGCTTAATCAGAATCATGCAATTTGCGGATTCAGTATTGCCTGTTGGCGCATTTTCTTTCTCAAACGGTTTGGAATCAGCCATTCAGAGCAAAATCGTGTATGACGTGGCAACGTTAAGCGAGTTTACGCGGACAGCGCTGTTACAGGCAGTGAGTAGTGATGGCCGCGCAGTCGTAGCCGCGTGTCGGGCGCTGAATTGTGGGCAGCATGACGCTGCTATTTCCCACGATTGGGCGGTACTTAACCGTAAATTAAATGAAGAAAGTCGCACCATGGTTACGCGGATGGGGAAAAAGTTAGCGGAAATGGCAGTTGAAGTCACCGGTGAGTCGTTAATTGCATGGTGGTTAGCACAAATAAAGAGCGATATTGCCGCAGGTACCTATCCGATTACTTTGGCGGTCGTCATGAGCGCATTGGGTGCTTCTCCACGTGAAGTGATCGTCATACATCAATATGGCGTTGCAATGACGATACTCAGTGCGGCTATACGCCTGATGCGTGTTACCCATATTGAAATTCAACGTATCTTGTTCTCATTAAATCAGGATATTGAACTGTTTTGTGATGAGGCGGAAAAGGGGGGAATTGACCAAATGACATCTTATGCACCTATGACTGATGTTCTAGCGGCACTACATGTTAGCGCGTTCACCCGGCTGTTCAGTAACTAACTTAATCCTGATATTGCTTTTAACCACCTCTTAATCATGTGAGGAAATCTCTGTGAAAAAAATTACTCGAATTGGTATTGGCGGTCCGGTGGGTTCAGGCAAAACTGCCGTTATTGAAGTGATCACACCTATTTTGATTCAACGCGGAATAAAACCTCTGATTATCACCAATGATATTGTTACCACCGAGGATGCTAAACAGGTTAAACGTACCTTGAAAGGCATTTTAGATGAAGAAAAGATACTTGGTGTGGAAACCGGTGCTTGCCCTCATACAGCGGTGCGCGAAGATCCCAGTATGAATATTGCGGCGGTAGAGGAGATGGAGGCGCGTTTTCCTGACAGCGATGTTGTGTTAATTGAAAGTGGTGGTGATAACCTGACACTCACTTTTAGTCCGGCGCTGGCAGATTTTTATATTTATGTGATTGATGTCGCCGAAGGGGAGAAAATTCCGCGCAAGAACGGACCGGGTCTGGTACAGGCGGATATTCTGGTGATCAACAAAATTGATTTAGCACCTTATGTTGGCGCCAGCCTGGCGGTGATGGAGCATGACACTCAAGTTGTGCGTGGTCAGCGCCCTTATATCCTTACCAATTGCAAAACAGGTGAGGGTGTTGAAACGCTGGTAAATATGATCATGCGTGACTTCCTGTTTACCCATTCATTACAGGCGACGCAATGACTTCCACCAGCTCGTCGCAAAATATTGGCGAAGTGTATCAACGGGCAAATAATCTTGGTGCCAACGCGCCGGAACTTGCACTATTTCAGGATGAACCGCCTCAGATGGCAAGCGGTGATGTAGGTAAAAGTGGCTATCTACAGTTGGGATTTGCCCGGCGTGGTGATCGTAGCATTTTGGCGCAAATGAAACGCCGGGTTCCTTATTTGGTGCAGCGGGCGCTGTATTGGGATGAGGCGCTGCCGCAGATGCCGTGTGTATTTATGATCTCCACGTCGGGATGTATCTTACAAGGAGATAGATTGGCGCTGGACATTCATGTTGCTCCAGAGGCGTTTGGTCATGTTACTACCCAATCGGCTACTAAGATTCATTCGATGGTGAATAACTATGCGGCGCAAGTGCAAACTATCCAGATAGAGCAGGGAGGCTATCTGGAAATGATGCCCGATCCGGTAATACCCCACAGTGGTTCTCGGTTTATCACAGACACTCAAATAACCATTCACTCGACTGCAACACTGATTTATTCTGAAATTATTATGTCCGGTCGCAAATACCACCCTGCTGATCAAGGGTTTAAATTTGATGTTTACTCATCACGAATTACGGCAACTGATTTTGATGGCAAGATATTGTTTGCGGAACGTTATGTACTGGAGCCGAAAAAACAACCGTTGAACAGCGTAGGGGTGATGGGGCCGTTTCATGTATTCGGCAATGTGATCTTGCTCACGCCTCAAGTTCACCACGATCGTATTCTGGCGCGCATGACGCCTCAGTACGATGCTGAAACGGGTATAGCGAGTGGTACCAGTCGTTTACCTAATCAATGTGGTTTAATCTTTAAGGTATTGGGAAAAGAAACTTATCAAGTTAAAGCGGGTGTTCGCCTTTTCTGGCGTATAGCCCGTGAGGAGATCTTGGGTGTTACACTGCCTGAGCCGTTTATCTGGCGATAAAACCTGGGATAAGAATCTGTTTCGGGTTTTATCGCCAAATGGATGGTTGCCATGCTATTACTATCACTCTTTAACGGCTTTAATTGGACATTCAAAACCATCAGGTTTTATCGTTAGAAGGTCACATTTAAGATGGTCGATCACATGTTCTGCGGTATTTCCCAGAAAAGCAGCGGACAGCCCAGTTCTGCCGAGGATACCAAGAACGATAATGCCCGCATTCATCTCATCGCACATTTTGGGAATAACACTCTCTGGTAGTCCTTCATGGGTATGAGTATATTTTTCATCAATGCAGAATTTTTGGCGTAATTCTTTCATGGCAATAAGGTGTTGGCCACGTAGAGCATGGTTATAAACACTTGGATCGAAATCGGGTAGCTCAATAGCGATATTCAGTGGCGCAACAGGATAAGCGCTGACCAAATGAATTTCCGGATTTTTCATTACTTGATTTGCCAGTTCTTGAGTTTCCTTAACCAGTTTCAGGTTCAGTTCATGGTGGTATGATTCTTCATTAGATAAATTGACCGCGACGACAACGGAGCCTTGGTCCGGCCATATCTGATCTTTTACCATCCATACTGGACATGGGCATTTGCGGAGTAACTGCCAGTCAAGCGGGGTAAAAATCAAGGAGCCAAGCTTGTCATGTTTATGCGTCATTTTCAGAAGTAAATCGTGATCACCTGTAATGACCTCCTGGATAATCGCTTCATAAGGTCGATTATGCCATACCACTTTTATTTCAATATCAATACCGGCTTCCAGATAGTAGTACGCTTGTTGTTTAAGCCAGGCAGTGCGTTGGCTGGTAACACCTTTACGCATAGCACTACCTTCTTCTGGGGAGAGTAAGGTGGTCATCTCATAAGAGAGATCATAAATGGGCAAGAAAGCTTTAATCCGGCCACCGTTACGTTGCACTATATAAACTGCACGTCTTAATGCCGGTTGATCGTCCTGACTTGGGTCAATTGCAACTAAAAGGTTTTGATAGTTTGCCATAATAGTATCCTCACAGAGGCTAGACAAAACACGCTTCAATACTAAAGATAAACCAATATAAGCAAACCGAACAGGTCAGAGGAGAACCAGATCAACAAAATAAGATGATCTGGTTTTAAGATCAGGTAATTGAAACAGATTTTTTTCCGACTAACTCAGACAACTTATCCATGTTTTCAATCGTGATGTATTTACCTTTTACACCGAGAGTTTGGTTTTTCTGGAAACGCCCAAGCAGACGACTAATAGTTTCAACCGTTAAACCCAGGTAATTACCAATATCACTGCGGGTCATGGTTAAACGGAATTCTTTTGGTGAGAAACCACGCTGAGCGAAACGACGAGAGAGATTATAAATAAATGCGGCTAACCGTTCTTCAGCGTTTTTCTTAGATAACAACAATATCATTTCTTGGTCGCCTTTAATTTCTCCACTCATCAAGCGCATCATTTGCTGGCGGAGATTAGGCATTTTGCCGGACAGATCATCGAGTGTTTCAAACGGAATTTCACAGACCATTGATGTTTCCAGAGCTTGAGCAAAACTTGGATGCTGAGTATTGAGGATGGCGTCAAAACCGACTAAATCCCCTGCGAGGTGGAAACCTGTAATCTGCTCATCACCTTCTTCAGTAATGGTATAGCTTTTAATTGTGCCAGAACGGATAGCATAAAGAGATTTCAACTCATCACCTGCTTTAAATAACGTTTGCCCTTTCTGGATAGGTTTCTTACGCTCAATAATATTATCAAGCTGGTCAAGCTCGTGCTCATTCAAGGTAAAAGGAATACACAGTTGGCTAATGCTACAATCCTGGCAGTGGATCGCACAACCACCAGACTGGATTCGACGAATAACACGTTTTTCCTGGATCATTATGGCATGCTCATTTGAAATATTCATATCCTTCAACTTTAGCATTTCTTGATGATTCTGGTAAGAGCTATAATAGCTTTCTGCAATTTATTTAGGAAAATGTATTACCTGTTTATTCTATCCATAAGAAATTATTGCGTTGTATGTATAAAGCTGATGTTTTGCTATTGCCATCTCAAGGCTAAGGGGTTGTAATTTTTCATTAATATTTATGATATTATCGATAATATTACTGATAAATGACAAAACATTAAAAGATCCTTTTCCTGCTCAACCAGCACAGCTACAGCAACCTGATTATTATGTTTTGCGAAATATCAATTGCAGTGTGAATGATATTGCTGAAAGTAGATTTGCTAGTCCTTCGATGGCGAACCAATATCGACAATAGACAGTAATCCGTCTTTAATTACTGTTAAAACGTAACTTAATGCGATAAGAATTAACCCTATAGCATCAATTGAAATAATGAGGGCAGAGAGTACGGATTTTCATCCGGGCTCATTGAAGCTGAATATATGTTTGCGACTTCGTTGCCAGAAGATTTATTCATCTACTTGAATCGAGTCGGTGTCCATGTATCTATTTATATACATTACGTAATATCAATGAGTAATTATTTCACTTTGAAATTATTTCATAAAAAATTAGTCGATATTGGTACTTACCATACTCCCATAAAGATATTAATTTTATTTTTCAAATGGTTGAATATTTATTGCTTTGCGTGATTAATAGTTTATTGAAATGCTTGTTAAGATAATTTATGGTTTAATCAATGAAATGTTTATTTTCGTTGGCATTGTTTGGTTGCTAAGAAGTTATAAGCACCGCAGTACTTATTCTGTTGCTGCTAGTAAAGAACTATTTGTTATAGAGGGATAGAGAGCAGAGATGCGTTTTATTTCAAAAACAGGAGAGGCAAGGTGAGTGAACAACAAAATCAAACTGTAACTTTACCTGATAAAAAATAGGATTACTGACTGAAGAAGGACTCTGGGATAATTGGCTGGATATAGATGCGGTGAAAAAACTGGTTAATCACCCGTTACTCATCGCAATGAATGAAGAACGAATCACTCTGTCCGGAATGCGTTATTTCTTGATTCAACATCATCATTATTCACGTAATTTCACTCGCTTTTTGTGTGCTCTGATCAGCCATATTGATAACTTCAATGATATTCATCATCTGATGGAAAATTTACGTGAAGAGATGGGGATAAATGGAGAGGGAAAAGTCACTCATGCTGAGTTGTTTCAGCGTTCATTGATGGAAATAGGTGCACAGGTCAGTTCTGTTCCTATACTTGAAGAAACCTCTTATTTTGCTTCGTGTGTCCTGAATTATTGCCGCTCAGGAGAAATTGCTGATGGTTTAGCTGCACTTTGCTTGGGGGTCGAAGCAATTGTTCCAATGATCTACAAGCCCGTATTGCATGCTCTTATACACTTAGGTATTGCTGAACGGGGTTTTCAGTTTACCGGGCCGACAGGAACCAATGCAGTTGAAGCTGCAATGAAAATCGCACGTAAAATGACGGGACGTAGCGACATTGTCGCATTCACCAATGCGTTTTACGGAATGTCTCTGGGTGCTCTTGCAGCCACAGCCAGAGAGAAAAAACGAAATGCGGCAGGTGTTTCCCTGAACAATATAGTACGCCTTCCTTTCGAAAATTTCCTTGGTCAGAATGACACGTCACTGGACATTTTGGAGAAAATGCTAGTTTCTCCGGGTTCCGGTATTGACTTGCCTGCAGCAATTATTCTGGAAACTATTCAGGCAGAGGGTGGAGTCAATGTGGCGAGCGTAGAATGGTTACGGAGTGTAGCAGAGATCGCAGCTGCAAACAATATCTTGCTTATTGTTGATGATATTCAGGCTGGTTGTGGTCGTACAGGCACTTTCTTCAGTTTCGAAGAAGCAGGAATAAAACCGGATATCATCTGCCTTGCAAAGTCTGTTTCAGGATATGGACTTCCCATGTCTCTTGTTTTAATGAAACCTGGGGAATTGGAACAGGTCTTTGACGTCCAGTCGTACAAAACTCACAAGGTCACAGGATAGGGCATGTAAGAAATGAGAAAAATAATCCAAATAATCGAGGCTATATGTCTAATAGGGAGCTTGGGTTTCATTCGGATACCTTTGAAATTGTTGGGCTTATGTGTTTGAGGGGGGGCTGCTTCAGGGGGATTGACTCAAATCGTAAGTGGCCTAGCCATCTACAATCAAATGTTAAGGGAAAAACCAGAACTACTTGACGCCCTTTTTGAAGGATATTATTACGCTACAGCTGAACGCTCTTCTAGTAAACTTCCCTGCACGTCATACAAAATTCCGATTTTCTCAAAAATGTCAGGTAGGGTGAGCTCTATGTGTCTCGGTGCTTATATGCGAGCAGCAGCAAAACTTCAGGGACTAGCTCTCCCTGACGCACTTGATGCTGGACTCCACGCATTTTATGAAATATGTAACCGCCCAGAGTTCAGACTCGAATTTATGCTTGAGCTTGGAGAAATCCTTTTTCTCAACAACTATATGTTCTAACTTTCAGTGAAGAGCATAATTTCCCGGTTGTGATAAAACCGGTGGATGGATGCAACTCGAAATACGTTAAGGTATGTAGGAGTCTCAGAGAAGTATCCGATTTTTTCCGCGACAGAACCGTTGATGGCTGGATGGTAGAAAAGTTCATCTCTGGAAATATGTATCATGTTAACGGTGTAATTAATGAAGCAGGAGACTCATTTTTTGCTCCCTGCGCTTATATCAATAATGCTCTTGACTACCAGCATGCAGGTATATTTGGCAGCCGTACTATTGATCCTGCTACCCCCTTGGCAGAGCGACTGAACAGTATTACCTATCGAACTATATCAGCGTTGCCTGCTGCGCCTACCCTCGGGTTTCATGCCGAAATATTCCACACCGCCGATGACCGATTAATTTTATGCGAGATCGCGGCCCGTACTGTGGGTTCACTTACGGGGGAGTTAATAGAACACACCTGGGGGATAAATATACATAAAGCTTGGATACAGAGTTGTGCAGGTATCAATGACGTACTGAAAGTCTGGACTGAACCAAGAGAATTCGCAGCATCAATTCGCGTTCCTGTTCGTCCGGCATATCTGATTTCTTTGCCAGATTCAGTTCCTTATGACTGGATATCCACACTCTGCTTATCAGGGAGGTCGGGCAAATTTATCAACAGGCAACATCTTATACCGATGACGTTGTTAGCGCCATCATTACCGGCAACAGTGATGTACAACTTACTGAACGAATTGAACATTTTGCCGACTGGATTGATGATTTAGTCCGGTGGCAAAACTGATAAGATTCCTTTTAACCCTGTGTTTTGAGAGAAGACTATAATGAAAATCCTTATAGCAGGTTCAGGCGCCGGCGCACAGGCGCTGGCATGGAAATTATTATAGGATTCTGTAGTAGAAAAAGTATGGTTAGCCCCAGGTAATCCGGCTACGTCATGCGCACCCGGAATGGAAAATATTCCAGTGTCTTCAGGAGATGTTGAGGGGCTGGCTAGGGCTGCTCTGGAACTAAAAGCAGACTTTACGCTTATCACACCGACCCAAACTTTGGCAGCTGGGGTAGCCGACTACTTTAAATCTCGTGGGTTACCCATCATTGCCCCAACTCGTGAAGCCTCCCGACTTGAATGGTCGAAAGGCTTTTCCAAAAAATTCATGAAAAAATATCAAATACCTACACCTTACAGTGCAATTTGTGAATCACAGGAACAGGCCCAGAAATTTGCTGACACATTACCTTTACCTGTGGTTATCAAAGCAGACGGTATGGTACATGGGGGAACGGGTGTAGTGATAGCCCAGGATCGCCAGCGTGTTAAAAACACTCTGGAAGAGTTTTTCACAAGAAATGTCGGACCAGTGCTGGTTGAAGAATTCATTGAAGGTGAAGAAGTCTCTTACACCATCCTCTTTGACGGAAAAAACTATCTACCACTGGCTGAAAGCCGAGATTATAAAAAGCTGCTTGATGGGGATAAAGGCCCTAACACTGGTGGTATGGGAGCTTATTCCCCAGTACTGTCCTCTGCACAGCATGATGCTATTATTACCCAAATTGTAGAACCTTGTCTGGCAGCTCTTAATTCCGAAGGAATCGAATATACAGAATCGGGGGAATGTTTATGGACAACATGAAGCGTAACAAGCGTAATGTTCTGCTCGCAGCTAATATAAGTTACATACTCGTCATTCTGGATTCGTCCATAGTTAATGTAGCTTTACCGACTATTAAAGAGAGTCTTTCACTTGGTGTAACAACGTTACAATGGGTTGTAAATGCCTATCTGGTTTTATTTGCAAGTTTGTTACTGTCAGGGGGAGTCCTTTGTGATCGTTATGGTTCAAAAAGTGTTTACATTACAGGGCTTGGATTATTCACTCTCGCCTCCGCTTTGTGTGGAATTAGCAGTGAAGCCGCTATTTTATTAACCGGTCGCGTACTTCAGGGTATTTCCGCCGCCATACTCGTACCAGGTTCGCTTGCTTTGATCACTCATACCTACACAGATAAAACAGAACGAACCCGTGCCATTGCCAGCTGGGCAAGCTGGGGAGGTATCGCGCTGGTGGCGGGGCCTGTCATAGGAGGGTGGCTGACCGAATATCTGTCGTGGAGATCGATTTTCTTGGTAAATGTGCCGCTCTGCTTAGTGGGTATCTTTCTGACACTTAGAGTGCAGTCTCCAGAGCATGAACATAAAAGTTTAACCATGGATATAAAAGGCCAGCTACTTCTTTTCCTGACAATATTGTGCAGAACCCCTTGTTGTTATTTGCCCGGCCAATCCAGAATCGTGTCCCATTTCAAAAAGTATACGGCATGTCAATGCAATCTTTTGTTTTAGTGTCCAGTTATTTTCTTTTAAATGAACATACGCTCCTGCCACTAAGTTGCCAATAGCTTTGGTGGGGCTTTTTATAACTCCTATTTGGAGACTAAAGCTAATTTTTCAGGCGAAACTTACCTTGGCAGATCCCACACCGAGTAAGTTAATTTTCAACTGATCACCCGTATTAACAGGCACCATGGTGGTGAGGGAGCCAGAGAGAATGATTTCTCCACGGAGTAACGCCATATTCAGTGTTCCTAGCATATTCGCTAGCCAGGCAACAGAGTTGGCTGGATGTCCTAGTGCAGCGGCACCAATGCCAGTGTCAACCAGTTTACCGTTCTTCTCCAACGTTATTGTCACGGCAGCTAAATCAATTTCTGAGGGCATACGGGCACCATTGCCAATGACAAATAACCCTGATGAGGCATTATCAGCAACAGTATCTGTGATTTTTATTTTCCAGTCACGGATACGGGAATCGACAATTTCGATACAGGGCACGACATAATCTGTTGCTCTGAGTACATCTCCTGCTGTGATACCTGGTCCACGCAGATTGTGTTTCAGGATAAAACCAATTTCGCCTTCAGCTTTCGGCGCAATTAATTGCTCAATGGGTACAGTGGCATTGTTTTTGTAATGCATATCTGAGGTGAGAATGCCAAAATCGGGTTGATCGACGTTCAATATATCCATAACTGCTTGACTAGTGATACCGATTTTTTTACCGACAATGCGTTCTCCAGTTGTTTCCAACCGGTAAGCAATAACTTTTTGCTGGATGAGATAGGCGTCGTGTAATGTTAGTTCTGGATATTCACTAGAGATAGGATCGATGGCTTGATGACTCTGCCATGATTGAAACAATTTTTCACCAAGATGGGTTATGACGTTATTCATCTGTTGTTGCTCCTGCTCAAACCACAGAAGTGACATCCCAACTGGAATATCACTCGTCTGAAAGGGACATTATTTGTTGCCGTTTAGTAAAAAATCGATATGGAGCCGGTTGAATGTGTCCGGGTCTTCATATTGAGGCCAGTGACCGCATTTTTCCATCACGACAAAACGGCTATTTTCGATAAGCCCGGCAAGACGCTGACCTACTGAAACCGCAGCAGTCGGATCGTGTGTAGTCCATAGCACTAAGGTTTCAGCCTGGATCTTTGCCAGTTCATCTTCGGTCAAAAGGTTACGTAAACGGGTATCCATATCTTGCAGGCACATGATGTTTTCCATTGCGGACAACATACCCGGCTGACGATAAATGGCAAAACGGGCTTCAACCAAGTCTTCTGTCACCATTGCAGGATCTTCCATCAGGAATTCAAGGCGTTTGCGGGTAGCTTCCCGATCTGGGTTTTTCACTGCATTTAAGCTCAGTGTGCGCAGGCGTTCCATCACATTTGGATCAGCAATCATGCCACCTGCGGTGTTCAACACCAGACGGTGAATATATTGCGGATATTTTGCCGCAAACCGGGCTGCAACCCATCCGCCTAGCGACTCGCCAGAAAGGTGAATTTTCTTCAGATTTAATGTTTCAATAAGATCCCGTAGGTGTTCCACATAATCGATAATCTCATAGGAATGGACAGGTTTATCCGTGAAGCCATGCCCCAGCATATCAATTGCCAGTACACGAAAATGGGCAGCATGGGGCAGTATGTTGCGCATATAAGCTTCTAAATGACCTGCAATACCATGCAAGAAAATCAGAGTAGGTCCGTTACCCGCTTCAAGAACACGAGTTTTTATCCCTTTTACATCGAGATAATGTAGATGGATTTCACCGCTGGCAATAGCAGACCAAAGCGAACGTAATTCGGGTTGTATAAGTTTATGTTGAGGATTCGCTGATATTGACATCATGATATCTTCCTTATTTATTTTAAATTAATACGTTATTAATATAACGATATCGGGTAATATTCACTAATACTTAATATGTCTAGTCTGAAAGAAAAAAACGATGATGCTTATTTTTATTCTTGCAGATATTTATTTTCAACAACATCTATTAAGTGCGATAATAATTCTGATGTATTGTCTTTTCGCCATGCCATTATTAACTCTATTGTGGGAGAATATCCTGATAATGGCCGGCAAATAACGGCATCTGTCATGATGCTGGTAATATAGAATGGTACTATTGCACACCCTAAATTTAGACTAACCATGTTTAAAATTAATAGCATATTATTAGCTGTTTGAATAATATTAGGTACGACATTATGTTCAGTAAAATAATTTTCTATAATCTGTTGTAATACACCAGATTGTGTTGGATCAGGAGTAATAAAATTTTCTCCTTGTAGGTCGTTGACTGAAATTTTCTCACAATATCTTAGCCTGTGATTAGCAGGCATCAGAACCACCAGCGGTTCATTAAGAATGACTTTAAAATCAATATAATCACTCTTTATTGGCGGGCGCATGAAAGCGACATCAATGTCACCTTGTAATAATTTCTCTTCTTGTCCTGGATTAAATAAACTAATAAGTTCTACTTTTGCTCCAGGATGAGCTAAGCGAAATATTGGGATGACTTCAGGTAATACTTTAACTTCTGCTGATGGGACAAATCCGATAGTTAGCACAATTTGTTCTTGTGCCGCTCTGCGGGCCATTTTTTTTGCTTTCTCTGCATTTTCAAGAATAAGCCGGGCTTGTTGGAAAAAAACTTCTCCGGCTTTGGTTAGAGAGACTCTGCGTTTATTTCTCTCTAATAGTGTAGAACCAATATAATCTTCTAAATCTTTTATTTGTTGACTTAGCGAAGGTTGTGCAGTATGCAATTTTTTTGCGGCCTTAGTAAAGTTTAATTCTTCTGCCACCGCAATAAAATAGCGTAAGTGTCTTAATTCCATTGCTGTTTCCTCACATATCGAAAAAAAGTCTTAATTTAAACAAACAATGTATTTCACAAAATATTAATCTATTAATAGCATTCATTTTGCATGTTGGCAAAAAGTCAACTTTTCTTTTACTTGAGGACTGAATAATATGACATTGAGCAAAGATTCAGATATTTACCGCCTGATTGATGCCCGAGCCGGTCGTGTAACTCCTCAGATTTATATCGATCCCGAGCTCTATCAATTAGAACTCGAAAGAATATTTGGCCGTTGTTGGCTGTTTCTAGCTCATCAGAGCCAAATTCCCAATCCGGGTGATTTTTTCAATACTTATATGGGAGAGGACAGTGTTGTTGTTGTCCGTCAAAAAAATGGTTCCGTTAAAGCTTTCCTAAATCAATGTCGCCATCGTTCCATGCGGGTTTGTTACGCAGATAGCGGTAATACCCGTGCTTTTACTTGCCCTTATCATGGTTGGTCATATGGTGTGGACGGTCGATTAATCGACGTTCCGTTGGAAGCGTGCGCTTATCCACATGGGCTTTGCAAAGAACAATGGGGACTTCAGGAAGTGCCGTGTGTGGAAAGTTATAAAGGATTGATTTTTGGTAACTGGGATACGACAGCCCCCTCTCTGATTGATTATCTCGGTGATATGGCTTGGTATCTTGATGGTGTGCTTGATCGCCGTGAAGGAGGAACTGAGGTTATTGGTGGTGTGCAAAAGTGGGTGATCAATTGTAACTGGAAATTACCCGCTGAACAGTTTGCCGGCGATCAATACCATGCTTTATTCAGCCATGCCTCCGCCGTACAGGTTTTGAGCGTAAAGGATGGCGACGATAAAAAAGCATTAGGTGCTGATCAGACTTCACGACCAGTTTGGGAAACGGCAAAAGATGCCGTGCAATTTGCTCAGAATGGTCACGGTTGTGGATTTTTCTTGACCGAAAAACCCGATGCCAACGTTTGGGTTGATGGTGCCGTTGCCCGTTACTACCGTGAAACCTATGCCGAGGTAGAGCAGCGGTTGGGAAAAGTCAGGGCACTGCGTCTTGCCGGTCACAACAATATTTTCCCGACACTTTCCTGGCTTAACGGTACTGCAACCATGCGGGTGTGGCATCCACGTGGACCTGATCAGGTGGAAGTTTGGGCGTTCTGCATCGCAGATAAAGCCGCTTCTCCGGAAGTAAAAGCCGCTTTTGAAAACAGTGCGACCCGTGCATTTGGTCCGGCAGGTTTTCTCGAACAGGATGATTCAGAAAATTGGGTGGAAATTCAGAAGGTACTTAGAGGTTACAAAGCCCGTAACAGCACCTTGTGTATGGAAATGAGATTGGGACAAGAAAGAGTGCGGGATGATGGAATTCCGGGTGTGACCAATTATGTTTTTTCCGAAACCGTTGCCCGTGGCATGTATCAGCGTTGGGCTGACTTACTCACCAGTGAAACCTGGGATGAGATAGAGGAAAAAAGCCGGGTTTATCAACAGGAGTTGGTCAAATGAAAGAGTTAATTGTTAATCAGGAAAAAAGGGTATCGTCGGAACTGCACTATGAAATAAGCCAGTTCTTGTATTACGAAATTACATTGCTGGATGAGTGGAGATTTCGCGATTGGCTTGAGTTGTTATCAGAAGATCTCAGCTATACCATGCGCACTATTGTTAATGCCCAAACCCGCGATCGCCGTAAGAGTATCCAGCCGCCAACTACTTGGTTGTTCAATGACAATAAATTTCAGCTTGAACGCCGGATAGCTCGGTTGGAGACCGGTATGGCATGGGCAGAGGAACCCCCATCCCGTACACGTCATCTACTGACAAACTTAGTGATTACTGAAACGGATTTGCCTGACCAATTTCATGTTCAGTCCAATTATTTGCTGTACCGTTCACAAAAAGAGCGAGATGAAGCTTTTTATGTTGGTAAGCGTCTGGATTGTGTTCGCCGTCATCCGAAAACGGATAGCTGGCTGATTTGTAAACGTGAAATTACCTTGGATCAGGCAGTCTTAACTTTCCATAACTTGAGTGTCTTATTCTGATGAGTCAATTATTCGTATGTACTGTTGAAGAATTGCCCGACGGAGGAGCGCGTAAGGTTGAATACACACCGGATATTGCGTTGTTTCACTATGATGGCGAATTCTTTGCTGTTGATGACCGGTGCAGTCATGGTAATGCCTCTATATCCGAAGGGTATTTGGAAGACAATGCGACAGTTGAGTGTCCACTGCATACGGCCAGTTTTTGTCTTAGAACCGGGAAGGCACTTTGCCTTCCTGCTACAGATCCATTGAAGACCTATCCTGTTGTTGTTAAAGACGGAAACATTTATATCACTGTATCGGAGGAGCAATAATGAGTTGGATCAAAGATCAAGTCATTTTATTAACAGGCGGTGGCTCCGGTTTAGGTTTGGCTTTAATAGAGCGTTTTATTGCTGAAGGCGCCAAAGTGGGCGTTTTGGAGTTATCGGCAGAAAAAGCGACAGCTTTGGCACACTGTTTTGGTAACGATATCTGTGTTATTCACGGTGATGTTGCCTCTTTTGAGGACAATGAACGAGCAGTGGCTGAAACTGTTCGGCGTTTTGGCAAACTAGACTGCTTTGTTGGTAATGCCGGGATATGGGATCACAAAATCAGCCTGCTTGACGCCTCACCAGAGCAGATTGATAAAGGATTTGATGAGCTGATGGGTGTTAACCTGAAAGGGTATATTCTAGGGGCTAAAGCCGCGTTACCGGCGCTAACCGCATCAGAAGGCAGCATGATTTTTACGTTGTCAAACTCGTCATGGTTTTCTGGTGGTGGAGGGGTATTGTATACCGCCAGCAAGCACGGTGCGGTCGGCGTGATCCGCCAGTTAGCTTATGAATTAGCGCCAGTTATCAGGGTTAATGGTGTTGCGCCTTGTGGTATGCCAAGTGATCTTCGTGGGGCGGCTTCACTATCTCAGCAAGATAGATGTATTACAGATAACCTGTCATTAGAAAGTCTCAGTGCAATTTTGCCTTTGCAATTCATACCTCAGCCAAAAGATTTCACCGGTCCGTATGTCATGTTGGCTTCCCGTGCCAATAATCGCACTTTAACGGGGGTGATGATAACGGCTGATGCCGGATTAAGTATCCGTGGCATTCGCCAAACGACAGCGGGAGTGATGTCTCCGACCAAGAAGGAGAGTTCAGATGACCGTTAAATTGATTTGTACTTCACACACACCTTTGATGGGTTTTGGTTCTCCGCCTGAAGCGACAGAAAAGCATGTTCGGCAGGTTTTTCAGCAATTGGCTGAACAGATAAAGGCCTACGATCCACAATTGATAGTGATTTTCGCTCCTGACCATTTTAATGGTTTTTTTTATGATCTCATGCCGGCATTTTGCGTTGGAGTAAGAGCGAATGCAGTGGGGGATTGGGATATTGGTAAAGGTCCACTCAATGTTCCTGAAAACACCGCGAAGGATTTAATTTCTGCCTTATATGATTCAGGGATTGATGTGGCTCACTCCTGGCGTATGCAGGTCGATCACGGCTTTACTCAACCATTGATGCTGCTTTGTCAGGAGTTACAGCGTTATCCAACTATCCCAATATTTATTAACTGTGCAGCTAAACCATTACCGACATGCCGTCGTGCTGTTGAGTTAGGTCGTGCAGTGGGTCAATTCCTATTCACAACAGATCAGCGGGTATTGCTGTTAGGTTCTGGTGGCTTATCACATGATCCTCCGATACCACAAATGGGACAGGTTCCGCCGGAAGTTGAAGAAGGGTTGATTGCCGGGAGAAATCCGACAAAAGAAGTGCGTCAAAAACGGCAAATCCGGGTAATTGAGGTTGGAAAATCGTTGGCTCGTGGCGAGAATGTCGTTGCTCCGTTGAATCCACAGTGGGATGACGAGTTATTGCGTATTTTTTGTAGTGGCGATATTCGGCGTCTTGCTTCGTTAACAGAGGGGGGAATCGCCATTCAGGGCGGGAAAGGTGGACAGGAAATTCGCTGTTGGATTGCGGCTTTTGCGGCGCTTTCTGTTTATGGCGAATATAAAGCGCAACGGCATTATTACCAACCTATTAAGGAGTGGCTGGCAGGGATGGCAATGGTCAGTGCTCAACCTGTCACTCAGATAGGAGCATAATATGCGGAATCAGACTTTTATTATCGTTGGAGCAGGGCAAGCGGGAGCTATGGCCGCCGCAACCTTAAGGCAGCAACAGTTTGATGGCGATATTATTTTAATTGGTAAGGAATATCATGCGCCTTACGAGCGGCCAATTTTATCAAAAGACTATTTAATCAACCCAGAGGAAGCGCCTAAATACCTGTTCTCCGAAGATTTTTATCTGAAAAACCAGATAGATCTGCGCATAGGCCAGTTGGTCAGCCAGATTATGCCATCGAAACATTGTGCTGTTTTAGAAAATGGCGGCAAGCTCAGGTATGACAAACTCCTGCTCACTATGGGGGCAAGAGCCAGACGATTTCCGCTGCTCGATCAGCTGGGTGAAAATATTTATACCTTGAGGACGCTGGATGATGCGCAACGTTTACGTCAGGCGGTGAAAAAAGACAAACGGATTTTGATTGTTGGTGGTGGTGTGATTGGCCTGGAACTGGCGGCAACCTCTTGTGAATTGGGGGCAAACGTGACGGTTATCGAACAGGCAGATAACATCATGGGGCGTTGTGCTCCTCCATTATTGCAGGATTATCTTTTGAATCGTCATCAGGAAAAAGGGGTACAATTCTTCCTTGATACCAATATTGTTTCCGCACAAAAGCAAGGGAGTGAATTAGTGCTTATATTGAACACCGGTGAAAAGGTGATCGGAGATATTATTATTTATGGTATCGGCGCTGAATTCAGGGATCAGCTTGCCGCTGATGCCGGTTTGGTGACTGATGGCGGAATCGTCATTGACAGCCGTTGCCAGACTTCTGAACCGGATATTTTTGCTGCCGGGGATGTTTGCCTTCAGAGAGAACCGCTGACAGGTGATCTACAGCGCCGTGAAACTTGGGAAAATGCTAACCGTCAGGCGACCATTGCCGCGCATGCCATGATGGGGTTGGACCCCCCTCAGCCAGGCGCGCCGTGGTTCTGGACCGATCAGTGGGGCATTAACATCCAAATGGTTGGTAATATGCAGGCTGAAGAGTGGCATATCCAGGGTGATTTGCAATCAGATAAGGCCATTTTATTTGGTACAGAAAATGAAGTTTTAGTCGGTGCTGTCGCGATTAATCAGGGAAGAGAAATGCGTAATTTACGGAAATTACTTGCTAATCCTGCGCAGGTGGTGTCCGGCGTAGAGTGGGCGTGACTTTGATAGCCTCTAAGAAAGATTACGGTTAAAAACCGTAATCTCAGATTATTGACAAAGTGCTGGTTTTTTATCCGGTACTTTGTTTTAATTAAGTTCCGTTCATTCAACGGAGCTTGCCACCATGTTAAGAACACCCCCTCTCCAGACTTTCCCACCAGAAACGCTCTCGCTTGACGAGTTGGTTCCTAAAAATCATTTGGTCCGTAAAGTCGATGCTGCCATTGATTTCGAATTTATCCGCGAACTAGTTGCCCCGTTGTATTGCCGCAATAATGACCGTCCTGCTATCGATCCCGTTATGTTGCTTAAGATGATGTGACTGAGTTATTTTTTATTGCTGGATAAAGGGGGCATGTGGTACGGCAAGGGCAAAAATGGCGCATCGGAGGGCGATCACATCGGCCTAATTGAGGAAATATGAGCTGTCAGGACTTGGCCGGGGGCCATTGCTGGGCCGCATGGAGTACGCGCAGCACAACCAGCGTACCGCTTTCATCCTTGATGCGATAGATAATCACATAATTAGGCCGCACGACGATTTCACGGGTACCGTGCACACGGCCGGGGCGGTACAGTTTAGGCCGCTGCGCAGCGAGTTCGATTTTAGCATCAAAGTCTGCGTCAAGCTCAAGTGCGGCGCTGGGGTTGTTTTGTGCGATGTAATCAAAGATACGTTCTCGATCTGCTTCCGCGATCTTTCGCCAAATGATTTTCATGCGCGACCCTGTACAATGCGTTTACGCAAGGCTTCACGTTTGGCGGCAAATTTGGCCTTGACATCAGTGTGAGGGATACCCGGACCGGGTTCATCTATGGCTTGCTGAACCTGCTCACGAAACCATGCATCATATGCAGCAGCCTCGTGGGTACGCTTGAGCGCTTCGGCACGATCTGGCCTGCGCGTTGAGGTATTGGGGGGAGCGGGGGCGTAGTTTGATGAATCCACGTCGAAGCGGGCAATACCAATTTTTTTGAGATAGGAAACCAGCGTTTCAAACTTGCGGAACAGCCGCACATTGCGGCTGCGCTGTGCGGCCAGTGGTCGTTCGTGCATTCCATAGCGCACTATCACGGCCCAGCCACCTGGCTGGCCTACGATGTGCGCTCCTTTAACGGCTCCGGCCTCCACTAGATGTGAGAGAGTGCCGTGGTCGATAGTTTCAGCCATGTTGTCACCTCGCAATTTCTGAATATTTCACAATGTAGACTACTGTAATTTATAGAGCAAATTATAGTAAATTGCAAGGCGATTTATTATTTTTCACCCAATAACTGAACGTAAAACAGGCAGTTTTCCTTACCACATAAATGCCCCACAGCTTTTTATGCTCTCCTACTTCTCAGATCTGCCATATTTCGGATACTAACTTTCATGATGAAATGGTGGAGCAATACGGGAGAGTCCGGCGCTTCCTGCTGGAAAATATCGAATTCAGAGCGGCTCCGGCGGGAGATGTATCAGCGGTCTGAGATTACGGTTAAAAAACCGTAATCTTTATTTTAATCTTACAAACATCTCTTATTAATGCTTAATAACATAGAGATCTTTCGATGACATAAGACCAAGTGGGCTGATATAATATCCGCCAATATAAGGTTTTATTAATCTGGCGCTAACATAGTAATAAATAGGAATTGCTGGGACATCTTTTGTAAGAATATCTTGTGCTTGCTGGAAATATTCTATGTTGTTTGTTGCTTTGGCTTTACTGATCATTATATCATAAATATCATTATGATATAATGATGTATTATTAGAACTATTGGTGACATAATTATTTAAAAACGAAGCAGGATTATCGTAATCAGATATCCATGCGTATCTTACCAAATCAAAATTACCTTGATGCATGGTATCTAACATTGTTTTCCATTCTTGATTCTGTAAAACAGCATCCACGCCCAGATTTTTCTTCCACATTGAGGTGACGGCAATAGCAATCCTTTTATGATCCTCTGATGTATTGTAAAGAAGATTAAATTTCAATGGATTATTTCTGTTATAACCCGCTTCATTCAATAACTGCCGGGCTTTTTCAATTCTTTTTGCCAACGTCCATGATGCATAATCAGGCTGTTTTAAGTTCATTCCGCCTATATTTGGTGGAGTATTATTATAGGCTGGCTTTTGGCCTTGCCCTAAAACTTTATTTGTTATGATATCTTTGTCTAAAGCCAGATTTAATGCCTGTCTGACTCTAATATCGTTAAAAGGGGCTTTTTGGGTATTAAATTCGTAATAATAAACAGCTAATTTAGGTGAAATATGAACTTGATTACCTAACTTGGTTTTTAATGATTTAAATAAAACCGATGGAATACCCTTTGTAATATCTATTTCTCCTGCTAAATAACGGTTTACCACCGCTGTTTCTGATGTGACGTTAAGATAGGTGACTTTATTAATCACGGTGTGTTCATTATCCCAATATTGTGGATTCCTGATGCCAATCACCTTCTCATTGACGATCCATTCAGAGAGTTTGAATGGGCCACTACTGACAAATACATTTGGTTGAGTCCATTTTTCACCATACTTCTCAACCGCTTTTTGGCTGATAGGAACCATAACGGGGTGTGCTAGCATATTTAAAAAATAGGATAACGGTTGCTCTAATGTTACTTCTACCGTTAAATTATCCAATGCTTTTACGCCTAATTCATCGACTTTTTTCTTACCAGCAAGAATATCTTTGGCATTTACTATATACATGTTTTCAATATAACTGCCATACGGGGACGCCATTTGAGGATCAATTAAACGTCTCCAACTAAAAACCACATCATGAGCGGTAATAGGTGAACCGTCAGACCATTTTATTCCTTCTCTTAGATGAAATACCCAGGTTTTATTATCGTTAGTTTCCCAACGGATAGCTAAATTAGGATTAAACTTACCATCATTTCCTATACTGATTAATCCACTAAAAAAGTCGTTTATAATATCAAACTCAACATCACTTTCAACTTTATGCACATCAAGAGAAGCAGGTTCTGAACCATTATGACGAACAATATTCTGGTTGGTTGCCAGTTGTGTACTGGGTGGAATAATTGCTGCATGAGCTAATGTCAAGCTTCCAAGCATAATTCCTGTGAATAAAGATATGTTTTTTATTGTTTTTTTCATCATGATTTCTCCAATAATAACGCATTTTTTTCAGGTTAATGTTGCAAGTTGTAACATCTGAAATCGGATCTAGGGTAAGTAATTCGACTGAACGTGAAGCCAAAAGTAATTATAGCTATACCCGTCATCTTTCAAGTTGCCTCTTTGTTGGCTGCGTTCGCTCACTCCGGTCACATAGTTACCTATGCTCCCGGGGATTCACTCCCTTGCCGTCGCGATGCATCTTGAAATCTATAGGGTATAAATATGTATTATTTCATTCCAGATGTCGTTGACTGATAATTTTATTTTTCTAATCACCCTGTTTAAAGAGTGATAAAAATAACCTTAATGACTTATTTTTATAAAAATCTATATGAACATTGTTAATTTTTTGATTAAAAAAATTTATTTAACGACAGTATTATCTGTTTCAGATATTAGTTGGTTTTTAACTTTTAAAATCGTGTTTTGTGAATGAATTCACAATTCGCTGATGAAGGTTGTTCTTGATACTAAGAGGAGAAATAGCACACGACACAGATGGATAAAGTTTGCATTGGTTAACGATTGAATGTATATTCTTTATGCTGTCAATCGTTAACTTGGGGTGCATTATGCAAACTGTATATAGGAAGACCAGACTCGGTAATAACGTAGCGGCACCTCATCATGAGTACGATGACGCTGATATAGCGGCTGATCGCCTTGTGAATATCATTAAGGAACTGGCTGATGGTATTCGCAGTAAGGGTAAGGTTAACATCAAGCGTCAGCTAGCGTTGCCGGATAATCAGTTTCTGATGAATATGTTGTTTTTGGCGATACCCGCACGGGCGCTTGCTGAACTGACGCCGGAGAAGAAGAGGTTACTCAATCGTGTGCGTAGCCGTGCGCGCTTTTTTGACAACGTGCGTGAAAATGGTGGTGTGTTAAATTCTGCTGAGGTAGCGAGTTTGCTCGGTGTCAGTAAAGTAACAGTTAAAAAGAAAAAGGACACAGGTAAATTACTGGCCTTGGAATACGATGGTGAGTTTATTTATCCGGCTTTTCAGTTCACCGATGATGAAAGCAAAGGCGAAAAAGGTGTGCTCAAGGGGGTGACGGAGATCTTGTTTCATCTTAATCACTTTAGCGGTGTGATGCAGTACGGATTTTTCGTGCAGAAACGTAATGTACTGGATCACCGTTTACCAGAAGGTCAAGAGTTCACTGTTATTGATTTGCTGAGAGATGGTGTTTCGGATGACAAGCTTCAACAGATAATCCGTTTAGCCAAGTTATTTGGCACTCAAGATGCTGCATAGTAAAAAGAGAGGGAACGGGCACACGCCGGCTCCCTCTTTTATCATATTACGGGAATATCCAGGTCGTTCACCAGGATATCCTCGGCAATTTCTCCTTCATACTCAAATTCCCTGAGCACCTTGAGTTCCTCGGTGCGTATCACGCTTTTGCCAGAAGGATCGTCATGCCAGAGCACGATGCAGGGTTCAAGCGTGACGTTAGACATGTAGGTCAGTCCATCCGCGTGCGGTGATAGCTTTGCCGCGAGTTGTTGTGTGATCCGGTAGTCTGTGCCGGTTAGTTGATGGGCGGTGATATGCATTTTCGGCGCAAGCCGGGTAATGTCTACAATACGTAGATCTTTCTCTATCACCAATGTAGCCATATGGTACCCATCCAGTTCCCGGTCTGTAATAGCTGGCAGACGTTGAAACACCTCCTTCATCGATGTTCTTGGAGAACTGGCAAGATATAAATTGCCATCTATGCCGTTCGTTAACCCGTACCGGGTATGTCCTCCATCTCGGTTAAAGAATACTCCATTGCCTCCGTGTTTACCCTCTTGTAGCCGGTAAAAAACTGTGCCGGCTGAGATGATAATGATACTTTGCGTAATTTTATCGACGGTGAGGGTATCGAACTGCTGCTTTATCACTGAATCAGGGCTTGCCTCAGATTTTGTTACCACTGAACACTCCTGTATCCTTGCCTGTTTCAGCCATATGTTGTCTCCGGTGTTATTACATTAACTGGACAATGAAGACTTATAATGCTGTGTATTTATCCAGTTGTGGGTAGTATATTACAAACAAGGGGGCAGGGTATATGTTTTGATGCAGATTTGATGCAGAGAAAGATTGGGCAATGTACCTCAGTACTTATTCACAGGGATGATGTGAAATATTTACTATTTCTCTTTTCTTTAATCACATTGTTAGATTATTAATATAATCATTGAATTCATATGTTATGAAATAAACAACTGTGCAATAATTAAAGTCATTATTTATATTTTGTTTTTATACAATGATGTGCTTTATTAAACAGAATAATGAGTTAATGGTAAATAAATTTTTAGGATTTACCATGATAATATAGTCTAATATGGTGTAATCAATTATTTTGTAGGCTGAATATAATGATATTAAAATAATAATATATTTGTTTATGGATATTTATCATCGGTTTTATTACATGGGTAAAATAATCTATCAGTTAGTTTTATGTAATTCACAAATAACGATTATATTAGCCAGGAGTATTGAAAATACTTATTTATGATTATGGTGATATGTCTTCATTAGCCTATTTTATAGCTATAAAAATTGACATTATCAATCCATGTATAAATGGTAATCAATATGCAGAGAACTCAAAGAGTTGTTATTACAGGTATGGGCGCCGTAACACCAATTGGTGAAGATATTGAATCATGTTGGCAAAGTATTATCGAGAAACAACATCAATTTCGCAGAATTGAATTTCCTGACTCATTCATTAATTCACGTTTCTTTTCTTTCCTTGCACCCAATCCATCACGTTATCAGTTATTACCAAAAAAGTTGACTCATATGCTTTCTGACTGCGGAAAAATGGCGTTGAAAGCGACTTATCAAGCTTTTACCCAAGCATTTGGTGTGAACGTATCACCTGTTGAATATTACGATAAATACGAATGTGGGATCATACTTGGCAGTGGCTGGGGAGCTGTCGATAATGCCGGAGATCATGCCTGCCAGTATGAGGAAGTTAAATTAGCTCATCCCATGAGTAATCTTATCACCATGCCAAGTTCCATGACGGCGGCGTGTTCTATCATGTATGGACTACGTGGTTATCAGAATACCATTATGGCTGCTTGCGCAACGGGTACAATGGCGATAGGTGATGCCTTTGAAATTATTCGCTCAGGGCGGGCAAAATGTATGATTGCCGGGGCCGCTGAATCACTTACTCGAGAATGTAATATTTGGAGTATTGATGTACTGAATGCATTGTCGAAAGAGCAAACGGACCCCAATCTTGCATGTTGTCCATTTAGTCTTGATCGCTCTGGATTTGTATTGGCCGAAGGAGCGGCGGTGGTTTGTCTGGAAGATTATGATTCGGCCGTCGCGCGTGGGGCAACGATTCTGGCGGAAATCAAAGGTTACGCTCAATATTCAGATGCCGCTAATTTAACCCGGCCGACAGAAGATATTGAACCTAAAATATTATCGATAACCAAAGCCATCGAGCAGGCGCAGATTTCGCTGGAAGATATTGACTATATTAATGCTCATGGTACTTCTACACCGTTAAATGATCTTTATGAAACTCAGGCAATTAAAGCAGCACTAGGCCAATATGCTTATCAGGTACCTATATCAAGCACAAAATCTTATACCGGTCATCTTATTGCTGCCGCCGGTAGTTTCGAAACTATTGTCTGTGTAAAGGCATTAACTGAAAATTGCTTGCCAGCAACATTGAATTTACATCGGGCTGATCCAGATTGCGACCTTAATTATTTACCTAATCAACATTGCTACACCGCTCAACCAGAAGTGGCGCTTAATATCAGTGCAGGTTTTGGGGGACATAACGCTGCGTTGGTTATCTCTAAGATAAGGTAACTGATATGTTGATTTTTGAAATGGAAGATATTGAACATTGGTCGAATTTCTCTGGGGATTTTAATCCTATCCATTATTCGGCGAAAAGTGGATTTTTACACAATATGCAGCAGTACCCCGTGCAGGGAATGTTGAGTCTGCTTTATGTCAGGCAACAGTTCTCTCAATTAACCTCCGCTTTTACATCTAGAATACTGAATATTGATACGTCATTCCGTCAATATGTTTATACTGCATTGCCACATCAGTTGAGAATTGATACTAAAAGCAAAACGTTTAAATTGGAAAATCCGTGCAGAAAAAGTGCGTTATCTGGCAATACCAGGGTAGAAAATACAATGGAGTCAATTGAAAATTGGATTGTTCAAGATAACTGCCAGAAATTGACGATAACAAGGAAAGGAGTTTGTGAAAAATATGCTGTCTTTAGACATTATTTCCCCAGTGTCACATCTATTGGATGGTTTCTGGATGCGCTTGCTTTTCATCTTGTTATTAATTCGACAAGTTTTCTTGATTTTGAACACTACCATTTTAACCAGTTACAGGATTATCTGAATCGATCTTTTACTTTGCATACCGGACAAGCGATTAAGATCAGGGAGGACATTGTTAATAGTACAATATTACTATCTTCTCCGGATGTCTGTGTTGAATTAAATCCTCCTTTATTGATTAAGAATGGCCCTAAAGATTATATCCGTATTTTTTATTATCGATGTTTATATGATAAAAACCCTATTTTTGTATCAAAGATTTCAATTATCTCTAAGATGAAATAAAAGGAAAGCGAAATGCCAACACAAAGTGATATCTTTACTGCAATAAAAAATAGAATATTAATGATGAAGGATATAGAAGAGGAAGAGATAACACCAGAATCTTATTTTATTTCACTTAAATTTGACAGCCTTGACTATGTGGAAATTCAAGTGTTTGTATTGGAAACGTATGGCATTATGCTTAAAGCTGAACTTTTTTCAGATCATTCTATTTCAACATTAGATGATCTTACTGGTTATGTAAAATCAAAACTGTAAGCTGAGTTTTGATTTAATGCTGTTTTTTCACCATTAATATTAAGAGGTTATAATGAACATTCTAGAGCAAGGTAAGGTTGCTGCTTTATATTCAGCATATTCGGAAACAGAAGGTTCTTCGTGGGTTGGAAATTTGTGCTGTTTCTCAATTGATCGAGAACATTTACCTATTATCGTGAATGGGCGTCGTTTCTTGATTGAATTTGTTATTCCAGAACATTTACTTGATAAAACTATTAAACCAAGAATATTCGAATTGGATATCAATAAACAGTTTTTACTGCGTCGAGACCATCGTGAGATAAATATTTATCTTTTAGGTGAAGGCAATTTTATGGATAGGACGACGACAGACAGAAAATTATTCGAATTAAATGAAGATGGTTCACTATTTATTAAGACATTACGCCATGCGATTGGTAAATATGTTTCTATCAATCCTTCAACCACGCAGTTTATCTTTTTTGCACAAGGGAAATACAGCGAATTTATCATGAACGCCTTGAAGGAATTTGAAGATGATTTATCAAAACGTTATCGTGTAAGAATTATTCCTGAATTGCAAGGGCCATATTATGGCTTTGAACTTGATATTCTTTCTATTATAGCTTAATTCACAATATTATGGAGAGTGTGATGGAAAAGAAAATAACAACATTTACCATTGAAAAAACTGATGACAATTTTTATGCTAATGGGCGTCATCAATGTATGGTAAAAATCTCTGTACTTAAACAAGAATATAAGAATGGTGATTGGGTAAAATTAGCACTTAGTGATGCTGAAAAAAGATCGATTCAGGTGGCTGCATTGAGTGATAGCCTCATATATGACCAATTAAAAATGCCTTCAGGATGGACAACGACAGATGCGAGAAATAAATATGATCTTGGGTTATTAAATGGTGTTTATAGTGCTGATATTTTTACTGAGGAGCCGGTAATAAATCATGCGGGAGATTGCTGTACAAATGAAAACTATCAGAACAGTGTGAAGAGTGTTCCTGAAATTATCTATTGTTATGTTAGTAGTAATAGGACAAGTACAGAATACCTAATGGCAAAAATGACATTCGAAGATACGAATGGGAAGCGCACACTAACAACGAATATGTCGGTTGGTGATGAAGTTTTTGACAGCAAGATTTTATTAAAAGCCATTGCTCCTTATGCAATTAATGCAAATCAATTGCATGAAAGTACCAATATATTGTTTGATAAAACAGAAGAACCAACGAAATCGGATACCCATCATCAAACAATTAACCTTTATCGCTGGACATTGCCATATCATTTGAGGATTCTTGAAGGGAATGACAGGACTGTTAATAATATATATGTCCTTGGTAAAAATTCATCAGATGATAGATTCTTGACAAGAGCAAGAGTATTTAAACGAGGAACTTCATATGTAAATGCTAGGAATGATATGAGTGGAGGATGTGTTATGGACTACTCTTATGATGTAACTGTTCCTGACACACAGCTTGCTGCTGAGGTACTCCATGTAACAGGATGTTCATGGACGACCGGTTATTTCGATGGAGATTATGATGTCACAATCATTGATAACTACGGTTGCCAGCATAAATTTAGAATATCCTCGGTTAATATTGGACGTGCGCTAAGCATAGCGAGAATAAGTTGATTTTCCTTAGTAAAAAATCTTTATCTATGCTGGTAATCGCATGTGCGTTTACCAGCAATTAAGATGTTCTATTATTGTATATAAAAGAATAGCTAAATGGATATTTAATTTGGCTGTGATATTAATCAAACGGGAACTTTAAAATGAAAGTTAACGATATATATTCCAATGCTTTTAATTTTGGATCTTATATTAATACCGGTGTCGATCCCAGAACAGGTCAATATAGCGCAAATATCAATATTATCACGTTGAGACCAAATAATGTCGGTAATATTGAACAGGTACTTAATTTATCATTCTCGCCATTAACAACATTAAATAATGGGTTTGGTATTGGCTGGCGATTTTCATTAACAATGTTAGATGTAAAAACACTTACATTTAGCCGAGCTAATGGAGAACAATTTAAATGTAAGCCATTGCCACCTAATAATAATGATATTAGCTTTAAAGATAAAAAATTAAAAGATTTGCGTGTCTATAAACTCGATAGCAATACCTTTTATGTTTATAACAAAAATGGCATTATAGAAACACTTAAACGAATTGGATCGAGTGACATTGCGAAAACGATTGCACTTGAATTTCCAGATGGTGAAGCATTTGATTTAATTTATAATTCAAGGTTTGCATTATCCGAAATAAAATACCGTGTGACGGGTAAAACTTATCTTAAACTCAATTACTCTGGAAATAATTGTACATCAGTTGAATACCCAGATGATAATAATATCTCTGCGAAAATCGCATTCGATTATCGCAATGATTATCTCATTACTGTGACTGTACCTTATGATGCTTCTGGTCCTATTGATTCTGCCAGATTTAAGATGACCTATCAGACATTAAAAGGAATATTTCCAGTTATTAGCGCTTTTCGTACGCCAACCGGTTATATTGAGCTAGTGAGTTATAAAGAGAATGGGCATAAAGTGACGGACACGGAATCTATTCCTTATGCTTCTGCGCTGACTATTCAACCTGGTAATGGGCAGCCTGCGATCAGCAAATCCTATGAATATAGCTCAGTGCATAATTTCTTGGGCTATTCTTCTGGCCGAACAAGCTTTGATTCCAGTCAAGATAATTTGTATCTGGTTACAGGGAAATATACCTATTCATCCATTGAACGTGTTTTAAACGGTCAAAATGTTATTTCAATAACAGAAAGGGTGTTTGACAAATTTCATTTAATGACCAAAGAAGCAAAAACACAAGATAATAAGAGAATCATAACAGAAATTACTTACAATGAAGATCCGTCAAAAAGCTTTTCCGAACAACCAGAAAATTTACAACAACCCTCTCATGTGTTAACGCGTTACACAGACTTACAAACCAATACTTCACGAGAAGAGAGTGTTAATATTAAAAGCGATGATTGGGGAAATACTCTACTTATTATTGATACCAGTGGGATACAGAAAGAATACGTTTATTATCCGGTGAATGGTGAGGGTAATAATTGTCCTGCTGATCCCTTGGGCTTTTCCCGGTTTTTAAAATCAGTTACGCAAAAAGGATCGCCTGATGCTGCTCAAAGTGTCGCGAATAGGGTGACTCACTACACATATCAAAAACTGCCCACTTTTACCGGCGCTTATGTTAAGGAATATGTCAGTAAAGCCTCAGAGACGATAGACAGTAAAATAGTCAGGACCTTTAACTATGTTAATTCACCGACAAACAAATCTCATGGTTCATTAGCAAAAATAACGTCGGTGATGAATAACCAACAAACGGTTACCACGTTTAAATATGAATATTCAGATAGTGAGATGACCACAAACTCTACGGTGACGGGTTTTGATGGTGCATATATGGAATCGAAAAATGTGACCTCCATTTATACACATCGGCAACTCCGTAAAGTTGATGTAAACCATGTCATTACAGACCAGTCTTATGATCTTTCCGGCCGAATTATAGGACAAATTATTGACCCTGGTACGACAAAAGAAATTAAACGTAGTTATATATATCAATATCCTGGTGGTGACGAAAATGATTTTTGGCCGGTGATGATAGAAATTGATTCTCAAGGCATCAGACGTAAAACCCATTACGATGGAATGGGACGTATTTGTTCGATTGAAGAACAAGATGATGATGGTATTTGGGGCACATCGGGGATTTATCAAGGCACATATCGAAACGTTCTTGCCAGACAATATGATGTTTTGGGGCAATTGGTCAAAGAGATTTCAAATGATTGGTTATGGGATTTATCTGCTAATCCTTTGACTCGCTTGACGACTCCTTTAGTGACAACGAAAACCTATCAATATGATGGTTGGGGAAACCGTTACAGCACTGAATACAGTGATGGTCGGATAGAGCTGGAAATCCATGACCCTATTACGAGGACAATTACTCAAGGGGTCAAAGGGTTGGGAATGTTAAATATTCAGCAAAATAACTTTGAACAGCCTGCTTCAATTAAAGTTGTGTATCCTGATGGTGCGATATATAGCACTCGTACCTATCGTTATGATGGATTTGGTCGTACGGTGACTGAAACAGATACGGAAGGTTACGCTACCCAAATTGAGTACGATCTATTTGATCGTATAGTGAAAAAAACGTTGCCAGACAGAACAATATTAGAATCCGCTTATGCAAGCTTTAGCCATGAAGAATTAATTTCTGCACTGAACGTGAATGGAACACAATTGGGTTCATTAGCTTATGATGGTCTTGGGCGGGTAATCAGCGATATGGTGGGTGGTCGCAAAACGGAATATTTATATGGACCTCAAGGTGACAAACCTATTCAGTCTGTCACGCCTGCGCATAATAAACAAAACATCGATTATCTTTACTCTCTCGGTAGTGTGATGTCCAAATTTACCACAGAGACCAGCCAACAAAACTTTCATTACTATCAGAAAACGGGGGCATTATTATCTGCGACAGAAGGCGTATCCCAGAGCAGTTACAGTTATTTTCCATCGGGTGTATTACAGCACGAATCATTTTCTCGGGATAATAAACCGATTTCATCGGGCGATTACCGTTATACGATGTCTGGTTTGATTCAACGTCATAAAGATAGTTTTGGTCATGATCATGTTTATAGTTACGATGCCCAAGGAAGATTAGTTAAAACAGAACAGAGTTCGCAATACGCTATATTTGAATATGACAATGTTGGACGGCTAATAACAACGACGACAAAAGACACAACGTCATTATCCCAATTAGTCACAAAAATTGAATACGATGCTTTTGATCGAGAGATAAAACGCTCGCTAATTAGTGACTTCTCAATACAAGTCATTACCTTAAGCTATACAAAGAATAATCAAATCAGTCAACGTATCACCTCCGTCGATGGGGTGGTTATGAAAAATGAACGTTATCAATATGATAGTAATCAGCGCTTAAGCCAGTACCAATGCGAGGGAGAACAATCTCCGGTTGATCATACTGGTCGAGTGTTAAATCAGCAAATTTACCATTATGACCAATGGGGTAATATCAAACGGCTTGATAATACATATCGAGATGGTAAAGAAACAGTGGATTATCATTTCAGTCAAGCCGATCCAACCCAACTTATTCGTATTACCAGCGATAAACAGCAAATAGAGTTAAGTTATGATGCCAACGGTAATCTAATACGCGACGAAAAAGGGCAAACGCTCATTTACGATCAGAATAATCGCCTGATACAGGTCAAAAACCGGCTGGGTAATCTGGTGTGCAACTACCAGTATGATGCATTGAACAAATTAACCGCCCAAGTTTTAGCAAATGGTACGGTTAATCGTCAGTATTATGCTTCAGGTAACGTGGCGAATGTTCAATTGGGTGATGAAACCATTACCTGGTTGAACAGCGATAAGCAACGGCTTGGTCATCAGAGTACCAAGAATGGCCAGTCCGTCTATTATCAATATGGCACTGACCATAATAGTACGGTTATAGCCAGTCAGAACGAAAACGAGTTGATGGCTTTATCCTACACACCTTATGGCTTTAGGAGTTTAATTTCTTCATTACCGGGTTTGAATGGAGCGCAGGTCGATCCAGTAACAGGCTGGTATTTCTTAGGTAACGGATATCGTGTTTTCAATCCGGTTCTCATGAGATTTCATAGTCCCGACAGTTGGAGCCCCTTTGGCCGGGGAGGGGTTAATCCCTACACTTATTGCCAGGGCGATCCCATAAATCGGATTGATCTGAACGGTCATCTTAGTGCTGGAGGAATATTAGGCATTGTGCTGGGGGCAATTGGTATCATTGTTGGGATTGTGTCACTGGGGGCTGGCGCGGCAATTAGTGCGGGTCTCATTGCTGCGGGGGGAGCTATGGGGGCGATTGCTTCTACCAGTGCGTTTGCAGTTACTGCGACCGTCATTGGATTAGCTGCTGATTCGATAGGGATTGCGTCAGTAGCATTATCGGAAAAAGATCCGAAAACAGCCGGGATATTAAATTGGATTAGTACCGGGTTTGGGATTTTAAGCTTTGGCATCAGTGCAATAACCTTTACCTCTTCGCTGATAAAATCGGCACGGAGTGGTTCTCAGGTAGCCAGCGCGGGTATTATCGGGTCAGTACCTATTGAATTTGGTGAAATTGCCAGCCGCTCTAGCAGACATTGGGATATCGCTTTATCGGCGGTATCATTTGGGGCAGATGCTCTGTCGCTTTCTACCGGAATAGCAGCTTCTGCCGTTGGAGATAACAATGCTAATGCCGCTAATATCTTGGGATGGATCTCTTTAGGTTTTGGGGCTGTATCAACAACGGCGGGGCTAATTAATCTTGCGCGTACAGCTTATGCAGTGAATCATCAAACTTGGGAACTCAGTTCATCAGCAGGTACTTCTGAGGGAAGTGAAGCCTATACGTTGTCTCGTTTTGCACAATTGGAGCCAGAAGCGATAAATGTTCATCCATCTATTCGAGCCGTTGAAGTGAACCAAGCATTTCGAAATAGTACCGGAAATCTATTTAGTCAATCGTCCATTGAAACCCGTAATGTGTTACGAGGCCGTTTGACAATGTAAAGATTCTGCGGGCTGAATTTTTAAGTCTCATGAAAATAACTATTGGGCGACGTTTGCGTCGCCTTTTATGAGAAGTCGAAGGCACCCATATTTGAATGGGCCTTAATCCTGACATCCTGAGCTGTTGTCTGTGTTTTTTGACACGATCTGCAACCTTATTCATACTTCACCTTCGTGACATGTAACGATGTCTATAATATAACCGGAAAAACGTGACATGCAACACGTTAGTAAAAGTTGTTGGAAATCTTTTTTCAATGTAGGCAGAGATATCGAGCTAAAATTCCAAAAGGTTTTTAAGGTATTAATCTGGCGTATTCTTGTTGTCAGATTTCCTGTTTATTTCCATATGGGAATAATCTTACTGTATATTATTTTAATATTGATATCAGTGCTGATAATAATTTTTCAGCAGGTGAATATTTTGCACTTACCCTAAATAAATTTCGGTATTTTCTTATTTTTTCTAGCAGTGTGATGAATGTGAAGTAATTTTGACCGTGGAATATTAGCGGTAATCCACTTATAGCATTATACTGTAAAAAAGAGATAATAAACAAGGTTGGGGCTATTGAGCCAAGTAAATCAATTAAAAGATGAGGCACAATGATGACTAATATTTATGTAAACAAATATGCTCCAAATGGTATCGTGATGAAATTCCCATTGACACCCGATAGAAAAATAGAGAAGTGGAATGCGGAGAATTTGAATTTTCGCATTTTTACGCCGGGATTTATATGGTTGGATGGCCGAAATACCTCAGAGTTTCGCAACTTATTTTGTTATCCAAATATTTCAAATCTCTATCTTGCATTCACGTTTAACGCGCAGTTTTTCACGCCAAAAAATGCTGTGGCTGAAATGTCAAGAGAGAAACCAACTCAAGATTGGTTTTTCAATAATGGGGAATACGTTGAAAACGGTTTTGATAATTTTGGCATATATTCCGATGATACAGGGGCTGGAGAATACAGCGTAAATTTCATTGATCCATGTTGTTATTTTATAAAAAATGGGGAATTGAGTTATAGTGGTAAGAGCGCTGTCTTTCCAAATCTTGCTCTTCTTGTAAAGAGTAAAGTTAGTTCAAATTTTTTAGCAAATTTAATTTCTACAGATTTTAACGTTATTATTAATTAGCTTCATGCTGTGTAGCTTTGTTGCGTAAATGATGCTGAGGGGGCTGGTGGGTGTTTCAGATATGCTGTGGTTACATGAACTGTTCTCTTTGGCGTCAGATTTATCACCTTGATTGAAACCCTCTCTCGGATGGCAGACTTATGTCAACACACCCAAAAGAGGATTAATTTAATATATTAAATTCATATGCCGGTTTTATTTTCTCTGTAGTAAAACCTTCAAATCTGGAATTACCCATAATTAACGCTGACTTATATATTAATTAATGTTTTTTGTTGAGCAATAATATTATCACACTTTTTAATATCACCGCAAAAAACATATTAATTTTCAATAAATCAGAAAGTGAAGGACATTACCTGATGGATAAAAAACGCCAAATAATAAAAAATTCTGGTCTTCTATTATTTTGCCTCTGGAAGTTTGGCGAGTTTAAACCCTAAAAGTAGAGCTAAAAGGATAAGAATGGCAATAAATAAAACAACACCATACCAACCTAATTGGAGCCAAAATATACCGCCCAAAGTGCCAGCCACACTTGAACCAAAGTAATAACAAAACAGATAAAGGGAAGACGCTTGTGCTTTGGCCCAGCGAGCACGGCGTCCGACCCAACTGCTGGCAACAGCATGTGCAGCAAAGAAACCGAAAGTGAGGACTATCATCCCAATAATAATCATCACCACAGATGATAATAAGGTAATAAGCGTACCGATTAGCATCATAGTTATCATCGCGATCAGCACTTTTCCGAGTCCATATTGGTGGGTTAATGTGCCTACTTTGGATGCGCCGTATGTTCCTGCCAGATAGACAATAGACAACATACCGACAATTGACTGATTGAAATGATAGGGCGAATCCAATAAACGATAACTTATATAATTAAATAGGGTAATAAAGCCGCCCATGAGTAAAAAGGCTTCAGAAAACAGTAATGGCAATCCTTTATCACGAAAATGTAATTTCAGATTGATTAATAAAGACTTAGGTTTGAGAGAACTTGGCCTAAAATGGCGCGATTCAGGTAACATACGCCAAAACATCATTGCCGCAATTAATGCTAATAAACCTAATACGATGACAGAAACCCGCCATGAGAAATAATCGGTGATAACACCTGATATTAATCGCCCGCTCATGCCACCAATAGCATTACCACTAACATAAAGTCCCATTGATAAAGCAATAAAGTTAGGGTGGATTTCCTCACTAAGATAAGTCATTGCAACGGCGGCTACGCCACTGAGAGACAAACCAACCAGAGCGCGTACAACCAAAATTCCATGCCAACTGGTGATAAATGCACTGAGTAAAGTGAAAAGTGCGGCGGCAAATAGCGCTGTTACCATCACATTTTTACGGCCAATAGCATCAGACAGAGGACCGGTGATTAATAAGCCCAATGCCAACATTCCGGTTGAAAGGGATAAAGATAAACTACTGGTAGCAGGAGAAACACCAAAATCATCCGACAGCATGGGTAAGATTGGTTGAACGAAATAGAGTAGGGCAAATGCAGCTAACCCCACGGTGAAGAGTGACAACGTCACTCTAATATACAGAGGATCGTCTTTCTGAATGTGACTTTTCTTATTTTGAACATGTTGGACAAGATGATTACCGGGAGTCAAATTTTTACCGATACTACTACTATTATTACTAGGGCTGGCGCTCACATAATTTCCTTACTTAACTCATTAGCTAGCTTATACTTTTATGAAGATCAAGCATATGAATTGCAAAATATTTTGTCTAATATATTAATCATTAACAATAATATGTATTAGATCTCAAAGGTGATTATGGCTATCGAGTTACGGCATTTACGCTACTTTATTGCAGTGGCAGAGGAATTACATTTTGGTCGTGCGGCAGAACGGCTTAATATTTCACAGCCGCCATTAAGCCAACAGATTCAATCACTTGAAAATAGTATAAATGCGCGGTTGTTAGAACGTAATAACCGGAATGTGAGCTTGACGCCGGCAGGTAACATGTTTCTGAAAGAAGCTTATCTGATCCTGGCTCAGGTTGATGCTGCTGCAACAAAAGCAGCAAGAATGCAAAAAGGGGAATTAGGCGAAATATCTATCGGTTTCACCTCTACGATACCTTTTATGAATAAGGTCACTCTGAGTTTACGGCAATTTCGGGAACGTTACCCGGAAGTCGCTATTCATATGCATCAGATGAATACTAAACAGCAGATTGCGCCATTACTGACGGGACGGATCGACGTTGGTATCATGCGTAATACCCAATTACCCGATAACCTTGAATATCGGCTATTATTTCGGGAACCTTTTATGCTTGCTGTTTATGATGGACATCCTTTGTTGGAATATGCTCCACAGGGAATAAATCTCGAAATGTTGTCGGGCTATCCGATGGTGTTTTTTGAGCGCGAAGTGGGGACTGCTTTGTATGATGAAATCATCACATTACTTGCTCAAGCAGGCGTGACGCCGATGATTTCACAGGAAGCAGGCGAAGCGATGACCATTCTTGGGCTGGTTTCTGCTGGATTAGGTGTCAGTGTTGTGACTGAATCTTTTACCCGAATGAAAGTGGATGGTGTCCAGTATATTCCATTAGCTGATAACCACTCTTATTCTGAGGTCTGGTTGGTAAATCACAAAAACCGGCCAATATCGGCCGCCGCAGACAGGCTGATAAACCTACTTATATCTAATATTTTGAATGGAAAAAATAAGTAGAAATAAGCTAAATTTCGTGCTGAATATCACATATTTATTGAAAGAATCATACTTTTTGCCTAAAACCTCGACATAATCAGCCAACAATTATTTTGAAACGTGAAGTAATTAGAGCGTAAAAGGGTAAATAATGGATGGACAACCAGGGCATATTGATCAGATAAAACAGATTAATATTGGTACTGTTTATCGGTTAATTGATCAATATGGTCCAATTTCCCGTATTGAGCTATCCAAAAAAGCTCAACTTGCTCCAGCCAGTATTACTAAAATTGTCCGTGAATTGGTCGATGCACACTTAGTCATGGAAACGGAATTTTTGGATTTAGGATTTAGAGGGCGCCCGGCGACTGGACTGAAGCTTGATTCTGAAAGTTGGCATTTCCTGTGTGTTAGTATTAACTTGGGAAGTTTAATATTGGGACTGCGTGATTTAAGTAGCAAGTTAATTGTTGAAGATGTTTTACCATTACCGGCCAACAAGGAAAAATCCTTTTTAGATAGCATTATTGATGAGATTGATGCATTTTTTGGTCGCTATCAATCTCGTCTTGAGCGTCTGACGGCAATTAGCATGACGGTAAATGCGATTGTTGATCCGACCCAAGGTTTAATCCACAATTTCCCTTATTACCAGGTTCAGGAATTACCAATAGGAGAATATCTGCATCGTCGCACCGGATTACCGGTATTTCTTCAACATGAAATAACTGCCTGGACGATAGCTGAATCACTATATGGCACAGCAAAAAATTGTCAGAATGTTATCCAAATGGTCATTGATGAACATGTTGGTGTTGGCGTGATTATTGCGGGGCAAACATTGCATGCTGGCAACCGTGGTGTCATGGAGGTAGGGCATATTCAGGCTGAACCTGATGGTGAACGCTGTTATTGTGGGAATGTTGGGTGTCTGGAAACGGTTGTAGGTATCAGTCATATTTTATCCAGAGCAAAACGGCAGTTGGCAATGGTACCCGATTCTTTACTAAATGGTGAACCACTGACCGTTGAGTCATTCTGTCAGGCGGTTAATAACGGTGATACTTTGGCAGTAGATATTATTCGTGATATCGGAGTAAAAATTGGGCATATTATCGCAATGATGGTCAATTTATTTAACCCAGAAAAAATTTTGATGGGTTCTCCTCTTAATGCTTCACAACAAGTTTTGTATCCGGTGATTAGTGAATGTATTCAACAACACGCTTTGCCTGCCTATAGTAAACAGATTGAATTGGTTGCAACAAAATTCAATAATTCAGGTACATTATCCACGGTAGTATCAGTTAAAAAAGCTTTATATGATGGTTCATTATTGATCAGTTTAATGAAAGGATAATATACTTGATAGAAGTTCTCTGGTTGTAATATTAACTTTATACCCGTCATCTTTCAAGTTGCCTCTTTGTTGGCTGCATTCACTCACCCCGGTCACATAGTTCGCTATGCTCTCGGGGATTCGCTCCCTTGCCGTCGCGATGCATATTGAAATCCATAGAATATATATATACCCTTCATCTTTCAAGCTGCTGCTTTGTTGGCTGCTTTCACTCACCCCAGTCACATAGTTATCTATGCTCCTGGGGATTCGTTCACTTGCCGCCTCGCTGCAACTCGAAATCTATTAGGTATAAATTTTTTCACTAAATTGGCGTAGCAATTAAACAAAACATTGAGCTAACGCAATCTCCCTTATAGTCGCATCCTCTAGACTTAAGCGCTCATTAACCGGGTTCTATCTGTCATTATGGAAAACAGAATTTATGTTAACGCGCCTATTTGTTACGGGGACAGATACCAACATAGGTAAAACAATTGTTACCCGTGCATTATTACAAGCTTTTAATCGTGATGGAGCAACGGCAGTAGGGTATAAACCTATAGCCACAGAAGGGTATGAAACAGAAGAAGGTATGCGTAATCGAGATGGTGTGATTCTACAAAAATCTTCTCCCGTTCCGCTTAAATATGAAGAAATTAATCCAGTTATCTGGAAAAACAGGTATTATGAAGGTAATCAGGTTGATTTCGAACAGATGAAAAAAGGATTAAATAATCTTAGTAATAAAGCAGATCGCGTTATTATTGAAGGTAACGGTGGCTGGCGTGTATTACTGGATGATGAAACTTTTTATTTTGATTGGGTGATTCGGGAAAAAATCCCTGTCATTTTAGTTGTTGGTATTCAGCCTGGCTGTGTAAATCACTCAATTTTAACCGCGCAGGCAATAATAAATGATGGATTGCAATTAGTAGGATGGGTAGCTAACAGAATTAATCCTGGTTTATCGCACTATACGAAAGTGATGGATAGGTTACGCCGTCATATTAATGCGCCACAGTTAGGTGAAATTCCGTATATTTTACGTCCTGAAGAGAAAGATTTATCCTGCTATCTGGATATTGCTAATACATATAAATATCCTAATTGCGAACTGTAGTCGATTAACAAAAAACCTCACTGGCGAAAAAGTGAGGTTTATCATTACATTAATAAATAGATTTGCTCTCTATTTACCACAAACACTCGTCATTTTTTTAACAAACTTGGGAATACCGTCTATTCCATTATATGCAGATATTTCCATGCATTTTTTGTTAACATTAATGATAAAGAAATCACCTTGAAATAGTGCGCCACTGTCATAGACTCTTGCGCTTCCAAATACATAGGAGGTGTATTCTCTAAGGTAATGTGAATGCCCAACAAAAGCGGCCATAACATTGTACTGTTCAATCAATGATCTAAATCGCTCTTTTTCAGCGGAACTGCTGTTATCGATAAAATGGTCATACCCATCGTGAAAGTTTAAAACTACTGCTTTTCCTCTTGTTTGAGCAGATTTGAGATCGCTTTCCAACCAATCAAGGGATTTTGTAATATAAACGGTTGGGCTGATATAGTGGTCCAAATTGACACTATAGGTAGGATAGTTTTGCAATTGAACATAATGAATATCACCGAAATCCCATGAATAAGATAAACTGCCTTTCCATGCTTTATTGTCATAGTCATAGGAGAAATTATTCAATTTTTTACTATAACCACTTATTCTCTCTGCCATATCAAATACAGCGGATCTGGCGCAGGCATTACGACTGAAATCAAAGCCTTCGGGGTAAGTACAATCATTAACATTATTTGCATAATCATGATTTCCTAATCCCATAAATAGCGGGAATTTGATTTTTGATGTATATATCTCCTCAAGGCTTCTTCTGGTGCTAGCGCGTCCAAATTCGGTAAGATCACCATTAACGATGCCAAAAGCAAGATGATTGCGTTCATAAATATTATTGATACTGTTTGCTACTTTTCTATTTAATTCTTCCCACGGTTTTTTGTCGGCATTAGGATCGCCTTGTTCAGGATCTAAACGCCACGGCTGAGGATCTGACATCACGGCAATTTTATAATTGCTGTCTATGCTTTTTTCAGTGAGATAAATATCAATCTGTATGCCTAAAGAAGATGAGCTTTTAACTGTTTTCTCAAGTTTATAATTAGTTGATGCCTCGGAGAGATGGATATTGTGGTTCTGAACACCCCAATATGAAAGGTTCCAGTGAACATTTAGCTTATCTTCACCATTGGGTAAACGATAAATAATTTTGCCCTCGGTGCCACTAAAAATCTTACCTTTTGAGGTAAATGAATCGTGACTATATGCGGATATTGATGACGACGGTCTTTCAATCCAACTCCCCCAAAGTAAGTCTGTTTTTTCAGCTACTAATGAATGTGATGTATTATTATGCAAATAAATTTTTACATATTGCGCATTGCTGTTGCCATTAAAATTCTGGGCTTCTGTTTGATTTCCTGGGACAGCGCTACATCCTGATATGGCTAATGCTATAAAAAACACCACGACAAAGCGAATTTTCTTAGTGATAAGATCACCCATAACGTTTCCTATTTTAAATTTTCAATATGATGATATTCAGAAAATATTTATATTCCAAAACGTTATAATGTTAGATTTAATTATTTAAATTGTCAGTTTTAAAAAAGCTAATGGTTTATATAGGAAACTATATTAAGGCTATCATTCAGGTCAGTTTGTCAAGGGGCATTATTCGTGTGTTGTTCACATAGAGATATACCCAATGGATTTCAAGATGCATCACGACGGCAAGGGAGCGAATCCCTGGGAGCATAGATAACTATGTGACCGGGGTGAGCGAATGCAGCCAACAAAGAGGTAACTTGAAAGATAACGGGTATAACGTGAAAAGGGGCCGAAGGCGTATAGCCTCGACCTCTATTCATCTCATCATTCATCAACGGTAAAATATTGGCGTAATATTTTCTCTGAACTTTGTGTATCTTCCTTCAGAAAGATAATGCGGGTTTATTTGGAGGTCAGATGAGCTTGAGATTGGCTTCCTTGCCGGGTATACACAATCTTTTTGGCATTATTTTCACAATGCCCAACGATTTTACCACCGGCTTGTTCAATGTGGTCATTAGCAACAATTTCCAATGTAAAGCCAGATTCCGGCACACCATTATTGATAATTTTCTGCGCAATTTGCTCTTTCACGCTTTCGCATGAAGCTTGTGCAGCAAGTGCGAATGGGGATAGGGTAAAGATCAATGCGCTAAATAAAAGCGCTTTCTTCATCTTCATTGTCATCACCTTATATTACGGTCTGATGGGCATACCTGTATTGCTGTCTAAACAACGTTCGGTATTGGGTTCCCAATAAGCATTGATATTGGTACTTTTCATACATGCATCACGAGCATCAATGGCTTTATCGAACTTGTCGAACTCTTTCTCAGCACGTTTATTAACTTTAGTGCGAAGATTCTTTGTTTCATCCCATTGTTCTTTACTTTGGCGGGCGGCTTCTTTATCGAGCACAGAATCTCCGCTGCCATTCACTGTGACGCAGGTACTTCCGGCAGTACAAGTTGCCGCCAATGCCGGCGTTTGCCATAACAATGGTATTGCCAGAGCGATAGCTGGCATTGCTTTTAATATCAAAGAATTACAAATATTCATCTTTTATCCTCTTGAATCCTCTTGAGAGTAGAGTAAGTGGGGCCAATTTAGATAGCACAATAAGAAACTATCAGATAGATAAATTATAAGATAGCATTAAGATGTTCAACAAATTATCAAGAAGAGTGTCATTATTCATTTCTGTGTACACTAAGCCCGGCAAATGACTGGCAAACTGGCATCATTTCTAATGTATTAATGTTGACATGAGCAGGTAAATTAGCGACCCAAAAAACAGCTTCAGTGACATCTTCGGCGGTTAATGCCTGCGTGCCATCGTAGGTTTTATTCACTTTATCATTGTCGCCTTTAAAACGTACTAAAGAAAATTCAGTTCCACTAACTAAACCGGGTTCTATATCAGTGACTCGGATATTTTTTCCCTGCAAATCTGCTCGTAAGCCCAAACTAAACTGTTTGACGAAGGCTTTAGTTGCGCCATAAACATTTCCACCGGAATATGGCCAACTTGCAGCGGTAGAACCGATATTAATAATATGCCCATGATTTCTTTCTACCATTTCAGGCAGTAGAGCACGGGTCATATTGACGAGCCCTTTGACATTGGTATCAATCATTATTTCCCAATCATCCAGATTAGCCAGATGAGCGGGTTCTAATCCAAGCGCTAAACCGGCATTATTGACTAAAATATCGATATGGCGGAGTGATTCTGGTAATTGTTCTACAACCTGATTGATAGCGGCCCGATCAGTGACATCAAGTTGAACAAAGTAAAAGTTATCACCCAGTTCAGCTTTTAATTTTTCTAACCGCTCTTTACGGCGTCCAGTCGCAATAACTTTAGAACCGTTTTGTATGAATTTTCTGGCAATTGATTCACCAAAACCTGAAGTTGCTCCTGTCACAAAAACGATCATACAAAACCCCTTGTTTACTCGTACTGTTTCTGTCATCAGTAAATGGGGTTCTGTATTTTTAGTCAAGAGATGATTGAAAAACTTTCAGTGATTTTCTTTTTATTCTTCAAGAATGATTTCTGGCAGAGGAAGTTGATCATTAATAATTGCATCTGCAATGCGGATTATATCTTCGTCCAATGCACGATCAGTGATCAAAGGAGGACTGATTTCGCGTACTGCATGGTAAAATTTAGCGGTTTCAGGCGCAATTTCACTAATATTGCCGCGAAGATGAATGGCCTGACAAACTACCAGAATTGTCATTGAAACAATATTACGTAATTTCTGCTCCATCTCTAAAACATCTTGAGCAGCATGCAGTCCTAAACTGACAATATCTTGATTGTATTGTTCTGTGGCGAGGGTATGAATACCTGATGCAGAACAATCATGGCGAATTGCAGCAACTAAAGCGGTTTGAGAAAGTTGGACGCCTTTAAAACCTTGATACATGCCGGGTGTCGGACTAAGTGAATTGGGTAATCCACGAGAGAAACGGTTATCCATCATAAGAGCCACAATGGCGTGAAGATGATTGGCAATTAAAGCAATATCCAGTTTTAATGCATCCATTGTTCGGGCGACATATTGCCCCATAAAATTCCCACCGTGTAGAACATCGCCATTTTCTGGATCTATCAATGGATTATCATTAGCTGAGATAACTTCCCGTTCCAATATTTCCCGAGCGGTAGCTAAAGATTCTGGCACTATACCTAATATTTGTGGTGCACAACGAATTGAATAAACTTCCTGTAAGGTATCATTTAGTTGGGTAACTTCTTGATGACGACAAGCTTTATTGGCTTGTTCTTTAATCCCGGATAATAAATTAACTTGAGTTGAACCTGCCAATAAATCACGCAATGCACTTGCCACCGCTTTTTGACCAGGATGATTTTTTACTTGTTGAATTCGGGCATCATAATGTTCATGAGATGCAAGTAATGCTTCAACAGCAAGGGCAATCGCAGAGATTGAGGCTTTAAATAGTTTTTCCAGTTTAATGACGGTAATTGCACTGATACCGGACATTACCCGTGTGCCGTTAATTAGAGCAAGACCTTCTTTTGCTTTTAACGATAATGGTGTCAATCCTGCGCGTTTAATTGCTTCAGCAGCGTCAATTTCTGCGCCCATATAATAAACTTTGCCGATACCACATAATGCGCGTGCAATATAAGATAAAGGGATTAAATCACCGCTTGCACCCACTGAGCCATAGCGAGGAACCAGAGGAACAATGTCATGATTAATATGATCAACAATTGTTTGAGCGACAATTGGTCTGGTTGCAGACCAACCTTTGCAAACAGAAAGTAACATAGTAAATTGTGACGCTTTAATACAAGGTTTGGACATATAGTCGCCAGTGCCAGCAGAAAGAAAAGTTAACAGATTTTTCTGATGCTCTGAGATCTTCTCAAATGGCACAACTAAATTGGCATTCCCTCCAAATCCTGTATTGATTCCATATATAACCTCTCCTGAATTTAATTTTTCCTCTAATTTTTCACGACCATGCGTCAAAAGCTCAGTGATCTCCGTTGATATTCCTACTTTTTTTTGTTTTATCGCAATGTCATAGATATCTTCCAAAGAGATAAGGCCATTTTTATTAATAATAATGGTTGGCTGAACATCTTTAGCTTTCATTTTAATCTCCATATATAAGGATGGTAATAATATTTTGAAGAAACGAACACCCTAAGGATACAAATCAGTATAGATATAAAATATAAAAAATAGTCAGCTTGAAATAAAATTAAAATAAATGGTTCGTAAAAATTAATTTACAAGTTTAATTGAGAAGGCAATTGTAATAATGACAATTAATATATTTGCAATTTGCAATAATTTGTTTTTACCGTTTGATAATAAATGGTTGGTAATATAAATTACGTTGACATAAATTTGAGTTGACCATTAACAATCAAACAAATAACAATTATTTGTTTTCCTAAGAATACAAACTAGAATGTAATTATGTTACCACGCAAGTAAAGCAATTGGAGTGTTCATCGAAAAATAAATTGATATCTAGTCGAGGTGATTTATGTCAAAAATAATCCAGACAGATTTTCTTAGTGAACAGTCTTATCAGATAGATAATTTCAATCCATCAACTGAAACGATAAATTTTAGTTACACATCTGGAAGAGCCGCATTACCAGTCTATAATAAGTATGATACCCGAAATAAACCTAAAGTTTTTGGTTATTATACAGATTGGTCGCAATATGACGGTAGATTACAAGGAAATCAAGATCCCATTCGTCGAGGTAGAGGAATAGATTTACAGCACCTTTTAGATAATCCTTTTGCTTATGATAAATTAGTTATTGGTTTCTGTGGAATATTAGGTGATGAGGGCGAAAAAAAGCAGCAAATTAAAGAGCAAGCGCCATTATTTGCCCGCACCAATAATGGAGAAGTGACATTCACAGATGCTTGGGGAGATTGCCAATCTTATCAGAATTGTACTTATTCTGGTTGGCAAGATATCCAAATGCCAAGGGATTTTGATCAATCTAAAAGTATGGGCGTATTAGGTGGATTGGCTAAAGTTCAACAAGCAGCAAAAGCTCAAGGCCACGATCTTATTATGTCATTTAGTGTTGGTGGTTGGACCATGAGTAATGGCTTTTATAATATGGTCAGAGACGAAACACTAAAATCCTATTTCTGTTCGAGTTTAGTTGATATATTCCAACGTTTCCCTATGTTTACCGAAATTGATATTGATTGGGAGTATCCGGGCGTTGCTGGAAATGAAGGTAACATGTATGCGCCAGACGATGGCGATTATTATGTTAGTTTAATTAAAGATTTAACTGCTGCTTTTAAAGAAGCAGGGCGTTCAGATATAAAAATAAGTATCGCTTGTTCGGCGGTACCAGAGAAAATGGAAAAATCAAAAATACCTGAATTACTGCAAATTGGACTATATGGTATTAACGTTATGACCTATGATTTCTTTGGTACTCCGTGGGCTGAAAAGTTGTTACATCACACGAATCTCCGTAATTATCTTGGTGGTGAGAATAGTGTAGAAAAGGCGGTTGAATATTTATTGAGTCTTGGTGTACCTGCATCTGCCATCAATATTGGTTACACCGGCTATTCACGCAATTCCAGAAATACGGTTATTGATAGTTATTCTCCATTATCCGGCAGTTATGATCCTGGTTATGTCCCGAAAAAAGAACCGAAGATTACAACAACCGGTTCGTTTGAATCAGGAACCACAGAATGGTACGACACGATATATAATTATCTGGATTTGGAAGAAAAGAGGGGAAGAAATAATTTTGACTTATATACCGATGAAATAGCAGAAGCGGATTATCTCTATAATAAGGATAGTCAGTTGTTTATTTCTCTTGATACCCCTCGTTCGGTTAAATCTAAAGCGCAATATGTACTAGAAAAGAATCTGGGAGGAATATTTACATGGACTGCAGATCAAGATCGTGGTTTATTGGTCAATGCAGCTAGGGAAGGGCTTGGTTGTGAGTTAATCACGGAAAAAATAGATATGACACCATTTTACTTCAAGGGTGTTAATGTTGAGCCGGTTAATCCAGATACAGGGAGTGATTACCCTGTCTGGGATGCAAATAGGGCATATAAGGCCGGCGATAGAGTGAGTTGGAACAATCAAAATTGGGAAGCTAAATGGTGGAATAGAGGCACCGAGCCAGACGGTGCAGGAACATCTGATGCTTATCCTTGGGTAAAAATTGCATAATTAATTAAGCCAAGCCACCAGTATGATATATACTGGTGGCGGATCTTTTTTATCTTCACCTCATTCTTATCGTTGTAACCAGTATATCTAGAGTAATGGTATGGAATTAGCTCAGGTATGACAATTTACTCGGAATATTAATGTCGGTATTGATAACTTTGAGATGTATTTTTTCTTATACTCAAATTTTGGGGTAGCAAAGCTGTGAGAGCTGGGGTAAGACGCGCACGACCAATGATTATACTAATACAACATCGAATCTTTCGATAGAAGGAAGGTACTGCTTACGTACTTTTTCGATCTTCAACTATTTAAGATATTTATTAATATGAAATTATTTCCATTCTAATTGAATTTAATATGTTTTTCTCCCAATTATGAAATATTTTATTACTCTTTGTCATGAATTTTATGAGGGTGACTTCTATACTATTATTTGTAATCTATTATTCGTGATCATGGGCTATTACTACTGATTTGTCATTTTGTTCGGAGAAATAAATATGAGTAATCAGGACGTCAAAGCGATGTATAACCGATATCCATATCCTAGTTCCGCCATTGGAGACAATCTTATTTATGATATGGCCACGGTGATAGGGCTTATATTTAAGCCGGATTATTTAACGGGAAAATATGTGCTCGATTTAGGGTGTGGAACGGGACATCGTTTGCTAGGGCTGGCAAGTATGTATCCCGATACCCAATTTGTGGGTATTGATATGACGGATAAAGCGTTAGAGGTGGCAGATAAGCTGATATCTTATCATCAGTTGGATAACGTCACGCTAGAAAATAATACGATTGAGCAGCTAACACGAGATAATCAATTTGATGTTGTTGTTTCTACCGGTGTTATCCATCATATGGAATGTCCACAAGAGGGTTTTTTAGCAGCTTCACGTTCATTAAATGAAGAGGGTATAGCGCTCATTTGGCTATACAACGCTATAGGAGAATATGAACGATTGAGGCAGCGAGAACTTTTGCAGATTTTTGTAAAACAAAATCATGCAGAAGAATATTTTTTAAATACTGATTTAATGAATAAGCTGTGCGAAAACTTAAGCCAAAACCAATATGGCGATAGTACAGCTAATCATTTAGATGATAGTGTTGATCAGGTTGCTGTTAATGTGGATGCATTTTTGAATCCTATCGTCAACGCATACAGATATAATGAAATATGCGATTTTTATTATAAAGCTGGTTTTAAGCGTGTGAGATGTTGTGGGTTCAATCGTGAAAACGGCAATAAGCTTTTTGCTGGATGTTGCGATCAATTCAATGATGAATATTTTCTTCAATATCGAGATTTGCTTTTAGATGAACAGTTAAGTCAACTGTTTGATGCCCTTGATTATAACCATAAAGTGCGTGTTATCGAGCTCTTATGGAAGCCAACCGGCATATCTTCAATTGGGTTTAAATCTGAAAATGCCCAGTCTTTTGTCAATGATTGGTTAAGAGGGGGAGGGGAGGAATAACGGTTATTCTCGGACGGTAGATTAAACTTTCGTAAAATGAGTACCAAGCCAGAAACATCCACTTTCTAGTTTCTGGCTATATTTTGCATTGACAAATTAGAGTTAATCGTAATATTCCGGTGCCTTACGGAATGTTGGCCAGGCATCTGGATCGTGCCCCGTTACCACGATTGCATTTGTACGTTTGGCTAGATGCCGCAGTTTTTGCACCGAACGAACGGTTTCAGTGGTAGAGGTGAGAAACCCTGGCAATGCCCGTTCTTCCCAGTGGTCGAGGGTATAAGCGGCATCAATCGTTAACAGCAGGCTACCACTGTTCGGCAGGGTCACCAGTAGTGATTGGTGTCCTGGTGAATGTCCCGGAGTAAATACCGTTTTTAATGTGCCATCTCCGTAAACATCAAACATGTCATTGCGTTCCCCATCGAGAAACTCCCATTTCAAACCAGGACGATCAAAATCCTTGCGGATATAACCGCCAGCGGAAAACCAATCTGGTGTGTAGGCGTATTCATACTCACGTCGCTGTACGATATGTGTCGCGTTAGGGAAACGTCCTATTGCGCCAGTATGATCGAGATGAAGATGGGATTGCACCACATAGCGGATATCTGCGGGATCAATACCCAACTTTTTCACTTGAGCGACACAACCTTCATCTTCACGCATCACCGGCCAGTAAGCTTTGGTGATAGTTCCCCAGTAGCCTTTGGGGTCAGTTGCGGCTTCAACTGCATTGCCGCCGTCAATTAGCGTATGACCGTTAGGATGAGTGAGTAAGAAAAATGGAATTGGAATTTCATAATCGGCGCCGTTGCCTTGATTCATCTTGATGTAGTGAACCTTACATTTGATGGTTCCGGTTTGCAGCATATACAGGCGAATGTCTGACATAATGTTAACCTTTTTATTGGGTTTGTAGGGTAGTTCAGGTTCGGAAGGCTACTGATGTATGGCGGCTACCAGCATCACCTTAACAGTGATAAATCGGCATAACCTCTAACACCAAATTTTGATTTAGCTGATTTCACCGCATCTAAAACTGCAACAGCCATGACCTCCGCCGCAAGCATACCAACAATATTCACCGATGAATCTACACCACCCGTTGTCGCCGCAAAAATAGTATCCCCGTCACTCATGGTATGAACGGGATATATCGTTCTCGCAAGACCATCATGAGCCATCTGGGAAACTTTTTTCATCTGACTTTTATTCATATTGGCGTTACAACAGATTATGCCAATGGTCGTATTTATCCCCTGAGTGAAATTATTATCTTTATAATTTTTTAAAACGTAGGAAGGGAGATCGATAAGATGACCATTTTTATCACATGCACCTGCAATGGTTTTACCATTTTTAGGGTCTCTGATTTCCCCAACAGCATTTACAACAACCATTGCGCCAATTGTCAGCCCGCCAGGTAATTTAACCGATGCTGTTCCAAGTCCACCTTTCATAGCTTTGTCAAAACCAGCCATCTTACCTATAGTTGCCCCAGCGCCGGCACCAATATTTCCCGATGGAAAAGGGTTTACAGAAGCGTTTTGTGCCGCAAGGTAGCCCATTTCAGCGTCAGGACGAACAGCAGGATCACCAAAATTTAGATCAAAAATTATTGCGGCAGGAACGATAGGTACGATAGCGACACCGGTATCAAAACCTTTTTTTCTTTCTTCAAGATAGCGCATTACGCCAGAGGCGGAATCTAATCCAAAAGCACTCCCTCCACTTAGCACCACTGCATTGACTTTCTGAACAGTGTTAATGGGATCTAAAAGCTCAGTTTCCCTTGTCCCCGGTGCAGAACCTCTGACATCAACGCCACAAACAGCTCCGTCGTCGAAGATAATGATGCTACAACCGGTTTGCTCCAATTTATCTTCAGCATGCCCAACCTTAACACCCGGTACATCCAAAATGGTTCCATTTGTCTTATACATAAATATGTCCACACCTTGATTTTTAAAGTAATACATTACAAGTTTTAATGTTTATCGAGATGAATCATAGCAAAGGGTGACTAAACAAACTTTTCCGTGTCTCCTGCTGCCAGCGTTTCAAGACGGGTAGGTGATAGTGGAATGCGAGGGGATGGTATTGCCCAATGTTTGATATCGTGGAGAATGGCAGAACAGATTTTTCCCTGACAAGCTCCCATGCCACACCGTGTTGCCATTTTTGCGCTATTCCAATCTTGAAATAGTTCAAGTTCGTTTAAACTTACGTCTTCACAACGACAGATCAAGGTATCTGGGGGAAGTGCCTGTGTGATCTCTCTATTTAATTTAAACGTTTGTGCTATTGCGGTGGCAAAACACCGCCATTTTCTTCGTTTCTGTTGCCATTTTTCAGCTAGTGCGTATTTACCACTCGCTGCAAACCCGGCAATAAATCCTTCACAAAGTGCAAGCTCACTGCCGCCAATACCTGTGCATTCTCCTGCTGCATATACACCAGGTATAGTAGTCTGTTGCCACGCATCTACTTGGATATTTCCTTGTTCGTCCAGCAAGCAACCAAGCAATTGTGCCAATTCCGTATTGGGTCTTAAACCAAAACCACAAGCTAAACGCGTACAGGATAATTTCTGCTTCTGCCCTTTATTACTGATATACACTCCAGTTAACCTGCCTTCTACCGAGGTTTCCACGCCTAACACCATACTGTTTTTGTAATAATTTTTAAGTGGCATGAGCATGATGGCTTGATGCAACTTGTCTGGCCAGCGGAGCAGTCGCAAGCCAAACGAAAATAAGCGGTACAAAGGCGCCTGTTCAATGATACCGACCACGTTCCCTCCTGCTTTTTTTACCGTTTCGGCAACCGCGAGCAAAAGGGGACCGCTACCTGCAATAACAACACGCTCACCAATCATGGGGAGACCACTTTTTATCAACGCCTGTAATCCGCCTGCGCCCGTGACACCCGGTAATGTCCATCCAGGAAAGGGAAGTAATTTTTCTTTAGCTCCAGTACAAAGAATGATGCGTTGGTAGTGAACTATTCGGTGCCGACTTGCCGTTTCAACAATCACACATTGGCTGTCTACTGCAATGACTTTACAACCCGGTAAGTAGATTAATGCATCTTCTGATAGTACCGATAAATAACGTTTCGTCATCGGTGGCAGTGTATGAAATGGCCCTTGACGCCAAATTTGTCCGCCTGCTTTGGGATTGTCATCAATCAGGATAACGGATTGTTGCCCTTGTATCGCAGCCTGTGCGGTAGCCAATCCTGCCGGTCCTGCGCCAACAACCAGCACATTACAGCGTAATACTGTAGAAGAAGATGATGTTGCCATGTTCAGATCCTCTCGACTTTCATACCCATTTCACAAACTGTCTGGCACGCTACACAGCGGCGACCATTGATCATCAAACGGCATTCCTGACAGATCCCCATACCACAAAAAGGCACTCTCAATTGATGTGATACAGATATACGGCAATGCTCATCACCGGTATAAGCTAGCGCCGCCGCTACAGTAATCCCCGTAGGAACTATGATCAGTTCGCCATCAATAAACAGAGCAATAAATGGTGGTTTGTTGAGTGTCATAGCAACCTCTGACAGGCCATAGCAGTAAAACGTGCAGGTTGGTAAGGCAATGGATCAATCTCTGTTTTTCTGTTCAGCATCAATGCAGAGATGATTTTGGCACTGCCCGGTGCGGTCGTCACACCTAATCCTTCATGGCCCACAGCCAGCCATAGCCATTCGTAATCAGGATGTTGCCCCAATAGCGGCAAGCCATCTGGAGTCGCAGCACGAAAGCCAGACCAACAACGTAAAATATTCATCTGACCAAGTTGAGGTAAAAAATAAAGTGCGCGCTGGAGCATAGAGCGGAGTAGGGAGAGATCAATAGTGTGTTGTTCGTTATGGAACTGGCGTGAAGAGCCAATTACAAGCTGACCGGTAGGGCGGGCCTGAACATTGAAAGCGATTGACGTACCATCCAAGGTATGTGTACTGGCGCTATACCCTAATTCCACCAGTTGATGTGTGATACAGGTAGGGTAACGATCGGTAATCGCCAGTTGCCCTTTTTTAGGGACAATCGGTAATTCAGGTAACAGATGTGTGCTCCATAGCCCATTTGCTAGCAATATTCTCGGCGCGCAATATTTCTTTCCATCACGCAGCACAACAGTCTGAGGCTCTAAGGCGTGCACTTGTCCTGTAATAAACTGAATCTTTTGATTACAGCTAGCAAAAAACCAGTGTACGACATTTGGTGCATAGACAATCCCATCCGCAGGAACAGACAAACCGCCGGCAATCCCACTCCTCACCATCGGTTCCATTTGGTGAATCTGTGTTGCTGTCATCGGAATATTTTCGATTTCATAGGAGGTAAGACGTGCGCTTTTTTCCTCAGCCAGTTCCATTTCGTCCTCTGCATCTGCCAGCCAAAGTGTGCCGCATCTACGCCATGCACAATTTTTTGGCATATGGGGGGTGAATGTTCGCCATATATCTAATGAGTAACTACTCAGTGCCAATTCAGCAGGATTATCGTCCATACACACGAGATGCCCCATCCCTGCCTGTGTTGCCCCTTTACCACCATCATCAATTACAGCAACTCTCAAACCATCTTGTACCAACTGATAAGCACATGCTGCTCCAATGATGCCAGCACCAACGATAATGACATCCGATATTTGGGAGGGGGTCATACATTGATTCCCCAGACAAAAGGATCGTTCTTGGCAATGATTAACTTGTTATCACCGTAAACATGCGCTGTTCCCCGGATCACTGGGGCAACTTTTTGACCAACCCACTGATATTGGGCTTCAAAAACACTTCCAATAATGCTGGATTGGCGCCAAATTTCACCCGGCTGCAATTTTCCATCCGCCGCCAGGCAGGCTAATTTAGCACTTGTTCCAGTGCCACACGGTGAACGGTCATAGGCTTTCCCCGGACATAACACAAAATTACGACTATCTGTATCGTTATCTGTATCGTTATCAGGAGCGAACAATTCAATATGGTCGATACACTCACCGTTTTCACCGGTTATCCCCGCTTGTTCCAGCGCTTGCCTAACTGCCCAACTGTATTGCGTAAGTTCATCGATATGGTTAGGGGTTAGAAACAGGTTATGTTGACCGATCAGAAAAAACCAATTTCCTCCCCAAGCAATATCTCCATTAACATCACCCACACCAGGCACGTTCACGGTGACATTTTGCTGATAACGATAAGAGGGAACATTATAAACAGACACTGTTTCATCCTTATGGAGCACTGCCTCTACAATCCCAACAGGGGTCTCAATTTTATACTTGCTAGGGTTCAACCAACCCAGATGATAGAGCGAAGCAATAAGGCCCATAGTGCCGTGGCCGCACATGCCTAAATATCCCGCGTTATTAAAGAAGATCACCCCCATATCGGCGTCAGGTACAGTAGACGGACATAAAAGTGCACCGACCAACATATCATTCCCTTTTGGTTCAAGAATGAGAGCCTTACGCCAGTGATCAAATTTGGCTTCAAAGCGTTGACGCTGTTTGGCAACGGTTCCTTTGCCAAGAGATGGAAATCCCTCGATTACTGTACGGGTGGGTTCTCCACCTGTATGTGAATCAATGACGCGAACCATCTGATAATCATGCTTATCTGCCATAAAGCCACCCAATTAACGTATTTTTAATAAATGGTGGCGTAGTATTTCGTTTGTCGCTTGATGAATTTCATACCGCAATATGCTGAAATCAGCACAATGAAAGAATCAAGGTAAATAACTAAACACGAGTCAAAAATCCCATTTTAATGGTAATAGATTGGAGATATCGATGATGAATATATACCAGAACAATGAAAAAAACAGCATTGGCACAAATGGTTATGATGTTTGCAATGTTGAGTTTTTATCGGCGCTTTGTAGTGGATTAGTTAATCACAAACCCAGTAACCTGCAAGATATTCTCAATGCGGTTGCTTTAATTACACCATTGTTAAATGCGATTCCCAGCGTGGTTTTCTTTATCAAAGATATCAAAGCACGTTATCTAATTGCAAACTTTACGCTGGCCACACGCTGCGGATTTAAGTCGATCTCTTCGCTACTCGGTAAAACCTCTTCCGAAATCTTTCCTGCTCAGATGGGCAGTTGTTACACCGAACAGGATTTACGTGTGCTGCATCAAGGGGTAATTATCCAAAACCAACTGGAGCTCCATTTTTATCATGGACGCAAGGCAGGTTGGTGCATGACATATAAATTGCCATTGTATAATCAACATAATCAAGTTATTGGTATGGCAGGAATTTCTCATGATTTAATGGAAGTTAAGGAAAATCACCCTGTGTACCAAAAGTTAGCTATCGTTGATGATTATATTCGTGAAAATTTTGATCGGACAATTCGTCTCGAAGAGCTAACTCATTTAACACGTCTCTCGGTTGCTCAATTGGAACGTTACTGTAAACGCATCTTTCACCTGACACCTCGGCAGATGATCCACAAAATCAGAATTGAAAAAGCTTCGGAATTGCTGGCTACGAAATTACCTATTACAGATGTTGCCTTGCAATGTGGTTATACGGATCACAGCGCATTTACCCGGCAATTTAAGGCGTTAACTGGAATCACGCCCAGTGATTTTCGTCAGTCAATGGGCAGGAGTCATTTGCCACTTTCCTGATATATCCGTCCTTTTGTGATCCAATTTGTCGTTTTACCGCCACGACATTGGGTTAATTCATTTATTAAATAAATTCGATTTTATAATCATCTTTAGATATTAATGGTCATTTCTAATCATGAGAATAAATTTAATTAATTGATTTTTAAATCATATTTTTTAATGAATTTTAGATGTTAAATATAAATGGATTTAGTATATCTTTGGTTAAAAATATTAGATTTTTACTCTTGGGATTATATAAAAATAATAAGACTTCTGAGTTATAAGAGTGTTTTATTATTATTTTATTGAAATACACTGAATTGTGATAAGTCATCTATAAATCTATAATATTATTTAATTTAAGGAGTATATATGAGTCAGAAAAATGATTTTAAAGCTTTTTCTATTAGTTATAATGCTAATGTAGTGAGTCAGAGATTATATGAAGAAAGTAAGGATTTACTGACTGGGTTTCCACCAAATGATGTTTCCACTCATATGTTAAATAAGGCATTGCGTCAATCGTCAACCATATCAGCTGTCGTGGCTAATTTTATTGCGACACAATCTGGTGATGATGTTTTGGATGATGGGGATATAGCTAAACTCACCGCACAATTAAATAGAGCTTTAGAACAAAAAAACACAATAAAAGTTCCCGATGCCTCATTAACACAAAAAGGTGTTGTTCAGCTTACAAATGTAATTGGTAATAGCGACACATTGGCGGTTACACAAAAGCTTGTTCAGGAAATAATAAATTCATTGCGTGAAGATATTAATAGTAGTAAAACCAATGATATACCCGTGGGTACTCCTATTCCCTGGCCTACTGCTATACCGCCAGTTGGGTGGTTGCAATGTAACGGTGAGTCCTTTGATAAGTCGAAATTTCCGGAATTAGCAAAGGCTTATCCTAGTGGTTATTTACCCGATTTAAGAGGTGAGTTCATTCGTGGTTGGGATAATGGCCGTGGTGTTGATCCGGGTCGGGTTTGCAGTACGTGGCAAGGTGACGCGATTAGGAACATTACAGGTTCGTTCCCTGGGGCTATCGCAGATAATTATCATCTTGCAACAAAAGAAGCTTTCTACGGTAAAATTAATCTTGGAATAGCAACAGATGGTACTACCAAGTCAAAGAATATTCGTAACCCGGATAATCCATACGGCTTCGGATTCGATGCGTCAAGGGTTGTTCCTGTAGCCTCAGAGAACCGTCCCCGCAACGTCGCATTTAACTACATAGTGAGAGCAGCATAATAAGAACAAAAATATTCTTTAGAACCTGCAGTGGCAGTATTAGGTAAAAATGGGCAAGACTCTTCACAGACTCCTATTATTGGGTAGCCGAAGGTGCTGAGGTAATAAGTAAGCCGGTTAGTCCGGCTTCAATGCTTTCCGGTAGTCATGGCGGTCGTAATGCTTGGATAAGTTTGTACATATGTGTATACATGATGTTTTCAGGAATTATCTGGTTCAGTAAAAGCTCCTCAGCTTTAAGTTTGCCATTCCTATTATGCTAATTTCGTCATTGTTCACTGTGAAAAATGACAAGCTTCTCTGTAGTGAAATAGCCATCATTCCACTAAAACCAATGAGTCACACTTTGTTAACAAAATAAAAACAATTTGCCTTTTAAATATCAAGTAAATTAATGACGATTAAAGGATAGGGCTATGAGCAAGAGAAAGGTTAGCTGGCAGGGTGTTTTCCCGGCAGTGACGACACAATTTAACCCCGATTTTTCCATTAATTTGGACGCCACACAGAAGGTAATGACGAACTTGATTAAAGATGGGGTTTCCGGTTTAGTCGTCAATGGCTCTGTGGGAGAAAACACATCTCTGTCTATGAAGGAGAAGCGTGCTATCGTTGACCTCGCAGTAGATGTTGCTGGTGGAAAAGTTCCCGTTCTTTCGGGTATCGCAGAATTGACAACTGATAATGCGTGTAAAATGGTCTCTGAATGCCGTCAGGCAGGCGCTAATGGGGTAATGGTCATGCCACCTCTGATTTATACCCCAACACCGAAAGAAAATAGGGCGTATTTCCGTACAATTGCAACCTCTACCGATTTACCCGTCATGCTATATAACAACCCTCTGCTGTATAAAAATGATATTACGCCGAAAATTCTGACGTCTCTGGCCGATTGCGAAAATATCGTTGCATTTAAAGATTCATCAGGCAATACCCGTCCTTTTAGTGATATTCCCAACGAAGCAGGTGATCGCTTCATTCTTTTTGCCGGTTTGGATGACGTCGTTTTAGAGTCAGTCGCAGTGGGCGCAGAAGGTTGGATTTCAGGTATGTCGAATGCCTTTCCACGGGAAGGAGAGACTTTATTCCGTCTGGCTAAACAGAAACGTTATGAAGAAGCTCGGGAATTGTATCGCTGGTTTATGCCTCTGTTGCATTTGGATTTCCGCCCTGATTTGGTGCAATGCATCAAACTGTGTGAAGAAATGGTTGGCCGTGGTAGTGCCATTACCCGCCCACCGCGTTTACCACTCGAAGGGGAAACATTGGCAGAAGTCCGCGCCATTGTAGAAAAAGCTCTCGCTAATCGTCCTTCATTGCCTGATGTAGGTCTCTGAATTGGGCTGTAACTTGTTTCTGATACCTTGGGAGGAATCGTTATGTTGGTACATACAGGTATGCAGTTTATTGGGGGTCGCAGGCAAGCAGAGGGAGAACGCTGTTTGCACAGCCGGCGAGCGGTGGATAACTCACCAATAGGTTATGCGTTTTATCAGGCTACACGACATGAGGTCGATCTCGCCGCCCAAGCAGCCGCCAATGCATTTACCCGTTATAGCCAAACATCGTTGGAAGAACGTGCTGTTTTTTTAGATAAAATTGCCGATGAAATTGATGCTCTCAGTGATGACTTCATTACCCTTGTATCAGAAGAAACGGCTCTGCCCCCAGCTCGACTGCAAGGTGAACGGTCGAGAACGAGCGGGCAAATGAGGCTGTTTGCCACGCTGTTACGCCGTGGTGATATTCATGCTGCCCGTATTGATACTGCGCAACCTGAGAGAAAACCGCTTCCCAGAGTTGATATTCGCCAGTGCCATATTCCTCTAGGTCCTATTGCGGTTTTTGGCGCCAGTAATTTCCCTTTGGCTTTTTCAACTGCTGGTGGTGACACGGCGTCAGCATTAGCTGCGGGCTGTACCGTTGTTTTTAAAGCACATAGTGGCCATATGGCTACCGCTGAAGTCATAGCAGAAGCGATAGAACGAGCTATTATCGCCACACAAATGCCCGCAGGTGTATTCAATATGATTTATGGCAATAGCGTGGGGGCAGATCTCGTCAAACACCCCATTATTCAAGCCGTTGGTTTTACCGGCTCGCTCGCTGGTGGGCGTGCACTGTTCGATATGGTGATGCAGCGACCACAACCTATTCCGGTTTTTGCTGAAATGTCGAGTATCAACCCGGTCATTGTGCTGCCAAACGCCTTAGCACAGCGAGGAAAACAGATCGCCCAAGAATTGGCAAATTCATTCACATTAGGTAGCGGGCAGTTTTGTACCAAGCCAGGAATAATCTTGGGTATTCGTTCACCAGAATTTGATCAATTTATTACTCACTTGACGCAGGAGATCACGTTTCGACCGGCACAGTCCATGCTGAACCAAGGCACATTACTCAACTACCAAAAAGGTATTCATCAATTGGATGATGAACCTTTAATGACCCAGTTAGCCATTGGCGAACATCATGAAAATCAGGCAAGTGCGATGTTGTATCACGCAGATATTGCTTTGTTGTTGAATAAAAATGCCCTGTTACAAGAGGAGGTTTTTGGTCCTGTTGCTATTGTGGTCGAAGTCGAAAGCCAATATCAGCTTTTACACGCAATTGACTGTTTGCAGGGGCAGCTTACCGCTACCTTGATTGGTGAGCACGATGAATTAGCGAATGCACACGAGCTCAGTCAACGATTACAAAACATTGCGGGCAGGGTGGTTGTCAATGGTTACCCAACAGGCGTTGAAGTCTGTGATGCCGTGGTTCATGGCGGGCCTTACCCGGCGACTTCAGATGCAAGAGGGACTTCAGTTGGCACACTGGCAATCTGGCGTTTTCTGCGCCCGGTCTGTTTCCAAAACTATCCCAAATCCTTACTTCCACTCGCACTTCAAGACCATAATCCGTTAAATATTTCTCGATTAATCAATGGGGTGATGAGTAGGAAAGTATTGTAAAACGCGCAGTTACTCCACGTTGACGTATATCAAATAAGAAACAGAAAAGGGCGAATAATTATGGCGCTATACGAAGCCTCTTCACGGCCAAAATCCGGTTCAGGGCAGGGTAAATTTAAGAAACAGTTAACACTCACGGATTTAACCTTCATTGGATTAGGGGCTATTTTTGGCTCTGGCTGGTTATTTGCGGCCAGTCATGTGTCTGTTATTGCGGGACCGGCAGGGATTTTTTCTTGGGTAATTGGCGGTATCGCCGTGCTCTTACTTGGTATTGTTTATTGCGAACTGGGGGCAGCACTGCCGAAATCAGGTGGCATTATCCGTTATCCGGTGTTTTCTCACGGTGAACTCATGGGGTATTTAATGGGTTCCATCACCTTAATTGCGTTTTCCAGCTTAATAGCCATCGAAGTCGTCGCCGCTCGACAATATGCGGCGGCGTGGTTTCCATTTCTGAGTCAACCTGGTTCTGGTGATCCGACACTGACAGGCTGGCTGGTTCAATTTATTTTATTAGCATTTTTCTTTTATCTTAATTACAACAGCGTGAAAACCTTTGCGAAATCCAACAATATTATTAGTATTTTCAAGTTTATCGTTCCGCTGCTCGTCATTATTGTCCTGTTTAATTATTTCAATCCGAGTAATCTGCAAGTTCACGGATTTTCTCCTTTTGGGGTATCGGGTGTTGAAGCGGCGGTTTCAACGGGGGGTATTATCTTTGCTTATCTTGGTCTAACGCCCATTATTTCTGTCGCTGGTGAAGTGGAAAAACCCCAAAAGACAATTCCTATTGCTCTTATTCTCTCTATTTCACTGTCTACGGTTATTTATGTTTTATTACAGTTAGCTTTCCTTGGCGGGATACCCTCTGATTTACTCTTCGGTGGCTGGAATAACATTGGGCAATATTTTTCATTGCCGTTTCGTGACATAGCCTTAATCCTCGGTGTGGGGTGGCTCGCTTTTTTGGTGGTATGTGATGCGGTGATCTCTCCAAGCGGTACCGGGAATATTTATATGAATGCCACTCCCCGTGTAGTTTATGGTTGGGCAAAAAGTGGGACGTTATTTAGTGTGTTTACCCATGTTGATGAAAAATCGGGGATACCACGTCCTGCACTTTGGTTGACGTTTATTCTTTCTGTTTTCTGGACATTGCCTTTTCCTTCATGGGAAAAACTCATCAGTGTTGTTTCTGCCGCGTTAATTTTGAGCTACGCATTAGCGCCAGTAACCGCTTCTGCCTTACGCCGTAATGCCAGGGAGATAAAACGTCCTTTTTATGTTAAATGGTTTGCGCTCGTTGGCCCGCTTTCTTTTATTATTTCCGCTTTTATTGTTTACTGGTCTGGTTGGAAAACCGTTTCCTGGTTGCTCGGATTACAAATTGTCTTGTTCTTTATCTACTTGTTATTCAAAAATAAAGTTCCTATAGGCAAAGTGAGTTTGCGCCAACAAATAACCTCGGCCCTGTGGTTGATTAGTTTTTACAGTGCCATGATCATTCTATCCTATTTAGGAACGTTTGGCGGTAAAGGCATTATTCCTGCGCCTTGGGATATTGTTGCAGTAGCAGTGATCTCTCTAATCGCCTTCTATTGGGGAACTTTTAGTGCTTTACCCAATGCTATTTTACCCACGGAGGATGAGGATTAGTGCTGATGGAAACTCATTGAGGCATGGACATCCTTGTCCACATTGATGCCGATAGATTTAAATAAGCTCATCATAAATTCAGATCAATAGTTACAAAAACGGAGATGAGCATAGATTCATTCTAGCCAGAACGTCCTCATTTTCTGAAAAATCAATCACTTTCTGCAATGCTTGTTGCTTCAGGGACCTCAATTAATTTTCCTGACCTCACATCATATATGTACCCATATATGGAGATATTTGCGGGGACAAGAGGGTGGGTACGAATACGATGAATATCTTCAACTACGCTATCAACTTGATTGTTAATGGTAAGCCATTTGATATATTTTCCCTCAGATGATCCTGTACCGTTGCCGACATCTTTAAATCCCTCTTCCGTCATTATCGCGCTTTCCAGGCTGCTTTCTAGTAGATCGCCCATGATATTGTCTGTAAAAAGCTCCATCCCACAATTAGTATGGTGAATTACAAACCACTCTTTTGTTCCAAAAAGTTTATAGGAAATGATAAGTGAGCGAATAGCATCATCGCTGGCCCTTCCGCCTGCATTACGAATAATATGAGCGTCACCTTCAGATAAACCTGCAAATTTTGCTGGATCTAACCTAGCATCCATACACGTCAATATGGCAAATCGTCTGACAGCAGGTAAACCAAGGGTTTTTTTATCACCAAAAGTTGCTGCATATGCAATATTAGCGTCACTTATTTCTCTGATAACGTTGCTCATTTTTCCTCCATTCATATTTTCTGGTTTAATAAATTATGATATAAAACAAAGATATAGAACAAAAATCAACTTCTTAATAAAGCTAGGGTATCCATCTAGATAAATGAATATGAGGCTGAAAATACAAATACATAAAAAAAAATTATGAAAAAATATATACTCGTATCCTTTGTACTGGTCAAGTAAATCGTCTGTATGCACAAGGATCCCATATGCGGCTATCTATTCGAACTTTATCAGCCTTTACATCTTTTGCTTTCCTCATTGCTCCGTTTTTCACTCAAGCACATAGCAGCAATACTGCTGGTATTAACGTTGAAAAATTGCTTGAGACTGAAAAATCTTGGGATGGCGTGCCTTATCAGGGATACCCTAAAAGCACTCCTCAGCTTTCAGTTCTCAAAATTACTATTGCGCCAAATACCAGCCTTGCCTGGCATGAGCACCCGATACCCAATGCAGCTTACGTGCTGGACGGGGTGTTAACGGCAGAGAAAAAATCCAGTGGCGAAAAACGCCTTATAAAGGCGGGAGAGGTGGTACCGGAGATGGTTGACAGCATTCATCGCGGTTACACAGGTAAAGAGGGTGCTACTCTCGTGGTCTTCTACGCGGGACAAAAAGGGATCCCTCTTTCTAAACCTGTTGAGTAAAAATCACTCAGGTACGACAAGGTATACTCGGAGACGACCTTTAACAACCTGAGAGCTGTTAGTACAGATAAACTCGGTGTTAAACCCGTCCAAACTGCGTCGTGCCGGTCCGGCGTGTTTGTCGCTGTAGGAACGAGGCAGGTTTTCCATTTTTTTCGATGTATTCACGCATGGTTAGCGGGCAGTGTACAAACATAGTCCGCTGGCGATCATTATTATGCCTTGCTATAATTGTATTACTCAGTAATACATGAAGAGACGAATTTTATGGCACGAGTAACTAGTGTTACCCTTGGTGAGCACTTCAACGGGTTCGTTGGTGAGATGATCCAATCTGGTCGTTATGGCAACACATCCGAAGTTGTCCGCGATGCTTTGCGCCTGATGGAGGCTCGCGAGCAGCGTATTCAGAATGTTCGTGAAATGGTGCTGGCTGGTCTGAATTCCTCTGTCAGCAAAAACAGCATGGATGATATTTTTGTAATGGCAGCGAAGGACTTAAATGTATAAGTTCTCCGAGTTGGCTGATGAAGACATATTTCATATTGCCCGTTATACGATACAGCAGTTTGGTCAAAATCAGGCGAGGCGTTATCACGATGAACTGAAAAGAACTTTCGAGCTATTAGCCACATCTCCCTGGATTGGCAGGGAATGTGATTGGATATGCGCAGGAATGCGCCGCTTCGAGTTCAAGAAGCATTCCATCTATTACATGTTGCAGGATGACGATATCTTCATTTCACGCGTCATTCACCAGTCGATGGACGTTGATATATTCGATTTTCCAGAATAAGTCCATGGTGATGATTGTTACTCTAAGTTTAAAAGTCTTCAATATTAGTTTGCTGCTTATCTAGTTGTTAAGCGCCTTCATCACTTATTTCTTATTTGGCTATCATGGTGCGCCTAATGTATATTATGTTAAATAACCTTAGACAATAAACAACTTCGCATAGACTAGGTGATTTTTGACATCCCTCCCTTTTCCAGTGTTACGGTGAGTTGAATGATGTACGTTTTATATGTACATTGCATGTGTACACCTACTTCTACCTAAGGAGATAACCATGCAAACCTATACTTCAACTCAGGCCAGAGCCAATATTTCTGTGGTGCTGGATATCGCAGTCAATGGTGAGCCCGTTGAAATCACCCGTCGGGATGGCAGCGCTGCCGTAGTGATCAGTAAAGCGGAATTCGAGGTGTATCAGAATGCAAAGCTGGATGCCGAGTTTGATGCCATGATGCAACGTCATGGTCACACAATAGCGGCGTTGACTGACCGATGATTTGGGTAAGTGCTCAAGAAGTTATTGCCTTCCATGATCGCATACTGCGACGTTTTCCCGGCATTGCCGGGATAGCAGATCCTGGTAGAGCGCAGGCATTGATTTATCGTGTGCAAAACCGAGTTCACTATGAAGGCGTTACTGACCTTTTTGAACTCGCCGCAACTTACTGGGTAGCGATTGCTCGTGGTCATATCTTTAATGACGGTAATAAGCGGACCGCATTTCTCGTGACCATGAGCTTTCTTTGGCGTAATGGTATTCGCATTCGTGATAACAACAATACTCTGGAAAACTTAACTGTAGAAGCTGCTACCGGTGAGAAAACTGTCAGTCAGTTGGCTCAATATTTGCGAGAATTAGTGGACAATTCGGATTCACTTTAACTATGTTTTGGTATTTAAGCAATTTGATTATTATTTTCTGAATATCCTGAAGTATCACCCTTCTCTACTACTCACAAATTAAACTCATTATAACATGCCCTAATTCTGTAGGATTATGGGTTGTTCTAAAATATTCCAATAGAAGATTTTTCCTATGCCATTAATAATAAGAAAACAATTAAGTATAAAAAAGTTTTTCGTGAAACTAATTGTATACAAAACAAATTAAATATACTGGCATTAAAGATATTTTCATATAAAACTATAGGAAAATAAATTATCATTATAGATTAGATTTGCTTTTTTGATTTCTGGTACTATTATGATAAATGGAAGTTAGGTTTCCAACCTAATCCAATCTAGGATGAAAAATATAAGCAGTTTTTGAATTTTAAAATTGTAACATCATCGATGTGATGATTTAGATTTTGCATGCATTATCACATATGATTTTGGTAAAAAATACGTCTAAATATGTAAATTCTGAAACTATTTAAGGAGAATTTTATGTTCAAGAAATTATTAACAGTTGGGGCATTAGCAACAGCATTAATTGGAGGAGTTGGGACTGCATCGGCAGCTGGAGCGACATACAAGTGTGGAGATCGGTATATTACTGATAGGCTTATTGTGGGTAATTCCATGTGGGTTGTTAATCCTTATAATAATTTTGCAAATGTATTTAAATATAGTGGAAGTACATGGTATTTTAAAGGACACGTTACAGCGTGTGACGGCGATAAATGGGCTGGTTACTATGAGCGTCCTAGGTAAAAGATAATATCTTACAGATCTTGTTAGATGTTTCCAACACATTGACAAGCCCCGTTTAAAATAGCGGGGTTTTTTCTTTTATCATGAATAATTATATTTCCTATTTTTCCTTTATTGGCTATGTATTAAAAGTGTTGATTGACTTTAAACATAATATTCATTTCTCGATGAAGGCACCGATGACTTTGTTGGAGTTTGTGTACCCTTTCTTGTTCATGTTAACCTCAACAAACACATGTTAAATATACATAAAATGGTCAGTCGAGGTTTAAAAAATTACATTTCAGGTGATACTAAGACATTATGTTTTTTTAATATCTCTTTAACTCTATCTTTAGGAATAGAATATGAAGTATTACCGTTAATTACAGAGAAGTTAAATATATTGATATTCAAGATGATTTCATGGAAAACTATAGAAAAATAAATTATCCTTATAAGTTAGATTTGCTTTTTTGATTTCTGGTACTATTATGATAAATGGAAGTTAGGTTTCCAACCTAATCCAATCTAGGATGAAAAATATAAGCAGTTTTTGAATTTTAAAATTGTAACATCATCGATGTGGTGATTTATATTTTGCATGCATTATCACATATGATTTTGGTAAGTAATACGTTTAAATTAAATATATAAATTCTGAAACTATTTGAGGAGAAGTTTTATGTTCAAGAAATTATTAACAGTTGGGGCATTAGTAACAGTATTAATTGGAGGAATTGGGACTGCATCGGCAGCACCTTGTAATTCTCAGGAACCAGAATATCTTGTTAACGGTATATATGTTAGATATGTTGTTAATCCTGATGATAATTTGCCTATTTCATTTTCGGAGAATACTAAATTTGGATGGATGACATGGAATCTTTACTATCTTGTTGGATCTTGTGAACTCCACACTGGAGGTAAGGCTTTCCAAGCTCTCTATACAGGTAGATTAAATTAAAGGCTTTTTAAGAATACAGATAAACCCTGTTTAAAATAGCGGGGTTTTTTCTTTTATCATGAATAATTATATTTCCTATTTTTCCTTTATTGGCTATGTATTAAAAGTGTTGATTGACTTTAAACATAATATTCATTTCTCGATGAAGGCACCGATGACTTTGTTGGAGTTTGTGTACCCTTCCTTGTTCATGTTAACCTCAACCAACACATGTTAAATATACATAAAATGGTCAGTCGAGGTTTAAAAAATTACATTTCAGGTGATACTAAGACATTATATTTTTTCAATATCTCTTTAACTCTATCTTTAGGAATAGAAAACGAAGTATTGCCATTTCTCCCAACCATTTTTTTTGCGGTGATCATAGCATTAATTATTGCTTCTTCTGTTGCATTTATTGTGGCCTCATACAAAGGATCTAGTTTGTCATTTGACAGCATTTTTATTGTTCTTATATCCTTTCTAGAGAAAACATCATTATTTGCGGTTGAAAATGCAATAAATATCTCACCGCTCGTATTCCTGGCTACCCCACCTACTTTTGCAAGCCCAAGAGATACTCTTTTAGCTATTTTTTCTAATTGGTGAGGAGCTAATGGTGCATCTGTGGCTACCACTGCTATTATAGAGCCGGCATCCTTTATTTTTTTCTTGTCTCCATGATATATCGGGTTGAGATCCTTTATTTCTTTACCAACCGGAATTCCAGAAATAATCAAGTCATCTCTATCGCCAAAGTTGCCTTGAACGAGAACGCCAACAGTATATCCGCCATCTTTCTTATCCAGAATTCTTGATGAAGTACCTGTGCCTCCCTTAAACTTAAAAAGGTTCATTCCAGTTCCGCCGCCAACATTACCCTCTTCTATCGGCCCTGATTTAGCACTATTTAACGCATGATATACATGTTCTTTTTTTACATGCATACCGTTTATATCATTTAATATTCCATCCCACGTTTCTGCTACCACAGGTAATAACCAAAATAAATCATCTTTTAGTGGTGATGTTAAATTATTATCAAACATCCAGCTAATTGTTGAGTCTCTAACAACACCAACACTATGAGTGTTGGTTATTAATATTGGCGTTTCCAGAAAACCACTTTCTTTGACCCATTGATTGCCTGTCATATCTCCATTTCCATTTAAAGAGAATGTACTGGAAAATACCGGGCTAAATTTCTTTCCTCTTGGCAATATAGCTGTCACGCCTGTTCTTATTGGGCCTTTTCCAACCTCTAGCTTTCCATCGCCTTCTATTATGGTTGAATAGCCAACTTCTACACCACTAACATCTGTAATCGCATTATATTTCCCAGTTACTCCAGAGAAAGGAATGCCTAAATCCCTTGCTCTAATCTCATCGGCTAAAGAATTAGAAGCTATCACTGACGATAGAGATAAAATTATAATATTTAATATTTTCATAACTACTCCTTGTTATACCAAATTAACTCGAAGGCTTAAGATTCAGAACATGAAGATCCAATACGAAAGGGATTGGTTTTTGACCAGTCGATATACCCTTTTGCACTATTACGTAATTATATTATTTAAGTTTACAATTTATTGTGATATTCCGCTGATATTTAGCAGGAAGTATAGTCAGAAATCAGTTCTCGGCACATACCACATGGGCTTCTGCACAAACTGCAATACGGCCAACATTTGCCTCAAGTGTTACAATTTCGCCAGAGCGCAGACGTAGTACGGCACCCACAACATGCCAATTCGTTGTTCGGAATCATTATTATTTCTCGCATTATCTCTAAACGCTCACCTATCAAGTGAGCGTTAAATTTTACGTCAGTTATAAATTTCTATAACGGCACATTGTCACCCTTCTATTCGTCCCTCACCTCAGCCAATGTGATGCAATACTTCCCCAACGGCGTCAAAAAGCCGATCCAAATCGGCTCGTTCAGCATTGAACATAGGCCCGAATTGCAGCGTATCACCGCTAAAGCGTACGTAAAAACCTGCTTTCCAAAGCGCCATGCTGGCATCAAAAGGACGTATAGCGGCATCACCGTCACGGGCAGCCAATTCAATTGCTCCCACTAAGCCACAATTGCGGATGTCGGTCACATTTGGGCAGTTTGTGAGAGAGTGAAGTGCCATTTCGAAATGAGGAGCAAGTTCAGCAGAGCGTTGGATAAGATGTTCTTTATCCAACAGATCTAAAGTTACTAACCCGGCAGCACAGGCTACGGGATGTGCAGAATAGGTATAACCATGACTAAACTCCACGGAGTGTTCCGGTAGAGGCTGGGACATAAAGGCCTCATAAATTTCACTGCTTGCCACTACGCCTCCCAGAGGAATGGCGCCATTGGTAATTTGTTTGGCAAAGTTAAGCAGATCTGGCGTCACACCAAAATATTCAGCGCCAGTCCAGCGTCCCATGCGACCAAAACCAGTAATAACTTCATCAAAAATCAACAAAATATTATGTTGATCACAAATTTCACGCAGACGCTGTAGATACCCTTTGGGCGGAATAATCGCACCGGCGGAACTGGACACAGGCTCGACAATAACTGCCGCAATATTGGAGGCATCATGCAGTTCGATCAACTTGAGCATCTCGTTGGCCAATTCCACGCCGCCGGTTTCCGCCATACCCGGTGTAAACGCCATACCGCTCTGCAATGTATGGGGTAAGTGATCTACATCCATTAACTGTCCGAACATTTTGCGGTTGTTACCAATCCCCCCCAAACTGGTACCCGCAATATTGACACCGTGATAACCACGTGCACGGCCAATCAGTTTAGTTTTCTCGGGTTGGCCTTTTACTCGCCAGTAAGCTCGTGCCATTTTGACCACGGTATCTACAGATTCAGAACCTGAGCTGGTGAAAAAGACGTGGTTGAGATCACCGGGTGTTAAATTGGCAATTTTTTCTGCCAGTTGAAACGATAAGGGATGACCGAACTGAAAGCCTGGTGAGTAATCGAGGGTGCTCAATTGGGTAGCGACAGCTTGCTGAATTTCTGTCCGGGTATGGCCCGCTCCACAGGTCCAAAGACCGGAGAGACTGTCATAAATTTGGCGCCCTTTATCGTCCTTTAGCCATTGCCCTTCGGCAGCAACGATAAGGCGTGGATCGCGTTGGAAATTTCGGTTGGCACTGAATGGCATCCAGTGAGATTGCAGGTTTAACGATTCAGAAAAACGAGTTTCAGACATAGCTAACTTCCTCTCACAAAAGTAAAATTTGAGTTTAGTTCAACACTCCTATTTTCGCCAACGATAAATAACTAAATTACATATATACCCTATGGATTTCAAGATGCATCGCGACGGCAAGGGAGTGAATCCCCGGGAGCATAGATAACGATGTGACCGGGGTGAGCGAGTGCAGCCAACTGTGAATTTAATACTAGATTCAACAATCTTTATCTCCTTCATTTGAATTTTGCATCATAACTAACGACAGTGTATCTGACATTTCCTTACCTATCTTAGTCTCTTACTTGCCAGTTCATACGCTTCACTCCGTTCGCGCTTACCAACTGCTACCACGGTGATAATCAACACATTATCCATGACCTCATAAACCAAGCGAAAACCAGAAGCGCGTAATTTTATTTTGTAGCCAGCCTTTGACTTTATTTCAATATATCTACTCTTAATTCCCCTTCCCTTCATTATTCAGTGAAATCAGATGAATTTCATATTAAATTCTTCCGATGTTACTTAATGCCATTGAGTCAATGCTGAGGTTTGATTATTAGTAACTTGGGGAATATCGCTCCCATATTAAGGTACGCACTCTCCCTAATTGAAATTAAAGTCAATTAAAACAATGCATTATGAATAACCTGGATTTGTGCGTCAAATTAAAACTATTGAACCTAACTTTCCTACCAATTACCCTTCTTCTCACCAAAAAATAATGCAATTACGTTTTCTTGTCTGGATATTTCGCAGTCTCATATAAAGGAGGATTTATGAAGTTTCCCCATCTGTTTAATCCATTAAAAGTAGGTGCTATTACTACGCCCAATCGTATTTTTATGGCGCCGCTCACTCGCTTACGAAATACTGAACCCGGCGATATTCCCACGCCAATGATGGCTGAATATTATCGTCAACGTGCCAGTGCTGGGTTGATCATCACTGAGGCGACGCAGGTTTCATTTCAGGCAAAAGGTTATTCAGGCGCACCGGGGCTGCATACTCCTGAACAGATAAGTGCCTGGAAAAAAATTAATGAAGGAATTCATCAGGCTGGCGGTCTTAGCAACGTGCAACTATGGCATACGGGGCGAATGTCTCACTCTTCTCTCCAGCCGGAGCAACTAGCCCCTGTGGCACCTTCTGCGATATCGGCTAACGCGCGGACTTCGGTGCGAGACGCTAAAGGCAATGTGATTCGAATCAACACCTCTAAGCCACGTGCTCTGGAGAGAGATGAAATTCATCAGATTGTCAATGACTTCCGTCAGGCAGCCATCAATGCACAAGAAGCTAACTTTGACATGATGGAAATCCATGCTGCACATGGTTACCTTATTCATCAGTTCTTATCTCCTTCTGCTAATCAGCGTGATGATGAATATGGTGGCAGTATTGAGAACCGTGCGCGATTCGCTTTGGAAGTGGTGGATGCTGCTATTGAAAGTTGGAGTTCTGATCGGATTGGCATCCGTATCTATCCGTTAGGGCCATATGATGGTCTAAGTCATTATGAAGATAAGGAGAAAGCAGCACTTTACCTGATCCGCGAGTTAGCAAAACGTAATCTGGCTTATCTACACATTTCCGAGCTTGATTGGACTGGAGGAGAACCTTTCAGTGAAGCATTTCGTCAAACTATTCGCGAGGTTTATCCTGGTGTGATTGTTGCGGCAGGCGCCTATACTGCCGAGAAAGCGGAGAGACTGATTGAAAAAGGATTAATTGATGCTGTGGCATTCGGACGAAACTTTATCGCTAATCCTGACTTAGTTGAGCGCCTGAGAATTGATGCGCCCCTGAATGAGCCGCGTCCAGAATTCTTCTATGCTAATGGCCCGGAAGGGTACATCGATTATCCTACCTTAGAGCAGTTAAGCGCGTAATCATACAGTGCGCTTTAATGGCGGTGATAATCACTGCCATTAAAGCGCTTTCACCTGCTACTCCCAAGGCACTCCGTCTTCCCAGCTCTCTACCAATAGGTCAATAAATCCTCGAATGCGAGGGGAAAGATGCTTTTTACTTGGATAAATGATTCGGATAGGTTCAGGTTCAACATGATAATTTTCCAATACGGGGATAAGCTTACCGTTACTAAGATCCCGACCAACAACATAGCTAGGTAGATGAATGATACCGAACCCTGCCAGCGCTGATTCGAGCATGGTTTCCGCGCTATCTATGTTTAGACGTCCCGGCCCGTCGAAAACGTAGGTTTCTTCCGCAGTCCCAAAACGCCAGGTGCGGCGTCTATCCGCACTCTGGAAGAAAATGGTGTCATGCTCATGCAGCGCTTGTGGCGTTTGAGGTACACCTCGCCGGGCCAAATAATCCGGTGACGCACAGGTAATCATCCGCTGAGTAGCGATGGTACGTGTAAGGATACGAGAATCATCTTTCGGTTCACCAATGCGGATGGCAATATCGAATCCTTCCTCGATCAAGTCAATATAACGATCAGTAAAGGCAATATCCGCCTGTAGTTCAGGCCAGCGTTTCAGGAAAGTTTCTAGCAAGGAAAGAATATGGCGCTTCCCTAAGGAGATCGGTGCGGTTAATTTCAGCGTCCCGGTCGGGTTTACCCTGCGCATCGCCATCGTGTTATCTACCTCTTCGAGGTCTTCAAGAATTTGACGACAGCGTTCGAACATAATGCGTCCTTCATCTGTCAGGCTAAGCCGCCGCGTTGTTCGGTTTAGCAATCTTACGCCTAAGCGGGTCTCCAGGCGCACAATGCTCTTACCAATAGCGGAGCGGGTAAGTCCCATAGAACCCGCAGCTTGCGTATAACTTCCGGCCCGTACCGCAGCAACGAAGGCTGCAATATCACCGATTCGATTTAATTCCATTTATGCTCCTAAAATATTCTGAGGATAGGCTGCTTAAAACAGTCACGTTGCGTTTATTTCGTTTGTTGTGTTTTTCGTTTAGTTTTTTAAAGTGAAATGACTAACAGGTGCTAAACATGATTACTTCTACTTTCTCTGATGTAAATCTTCCAGCTAAACACGAAAGTGAAATAGCCGAAAAGGGGTTGCGTGAATTTGCTGCGTTCCTTTCAACAAAACTTGAAACAACTCAAGAAGCTGCAAACATATTGAATGTATCGCGACCTCATATGGTTAAACTTCTGGAAGATGGTTGTCTTCCTTTCCATAAAACAGGTCGACACCGGCGTATTCGTTTTGCTGATCTGATGGAATATAAAAAGCAGCGTAACGCTGAAAGTATGGAGGCTATGAGGGAACTAGCTAATCAGGCTCAAGAATTAGGGATCTACTAATGATTCATTCCCCGTACCCTGTCGGAAAACAGATGTTTTCCGACGTTGCAAGTGCTCTTTCGGAATTTATATCGTAATGGTGCCATTGATACAAGTCACAGCACCACCGCCGACAAAAATCTTACCGTCAGAATGGCTGAGCCATATGCTTCCCTGACGGCCAAGTTTTTTGCCTTGTGATGAATGAACGATTTTATCGTCAATCATTGCTACCTTGTGGTGGCGCATAAATGCGGCAACACTACCATTTCCACTACCGCAAACAGGGTCTTCATTGACACCGCATGATGGGGCGAAAGATCGTACTTCAATATCAGTTTCTGTCCCCTCACGGTAGGCACCATACAGACAAACCCCGGTGATGTTCATTTGCGTGTCATGCTCGCACAATTTGGCATAATCAGGTTCTGCTGCTAGCACGGCTTCTGCTCCCGTAGTATGAGCGACAATCCAGCGAGCTCCGACATCAATAAGTGCCGGTGTTAACGCGCGATCTAACGGGCAACCCAGAATACTTTCGAGGCGATCTATCTGTTCGGCACTAAGCAATGTGATGGCGGGTTCCGGCAGTTCGAAGGTGATTGATTTATGACCACTTTCCATTTCAGTAATGTTCAATGTAATCAGCCCCGCCCCACATTCCTGCACAATACGCCCTTCTCTCGCCTGAATTAAACCGGCTTCAAGCAGAGCATGTGCGGTACCGATCGTAGGATGACCGGCAAAAGGAAGTTCACTGCCGGGAGTGAAAATCCGTACACGGTAATCTGCTAGAGGGTTTTCTACGGGAAGAACAAAAGTAGTCTCGGAAAGATTGGTCCAGTTAGCAATGGCCTGCATCTGTATTGGTGTGAGTCCCTTGGCATCCATGACAACGGCAACGGGATTTCCTTTAAAAGGCCGGTGAGTGAATACATCAACCTGCTTAAATGGTACGAGAGACATAAAATTTCCTTTTTATGATGTTGAAGGTGGTTTAGCAATATATCAGTGAAAATATATCAAGACTATCATAACGTTACTCTTATTTTCTCAAAAGTAGTTTATATCCTACCCTTTAATTTAAGCATCTATACCCCCCTTGCCGTCGCGATGCATCTTGAAATCCATAGGGTATATATTATTAACAGGGTGGTTTATAATAAAAAAATAATTTCGGTAGAGTATATGTGATGAAACTCAAATAAAACAATTAAATTAAACCCTTTGTGAAATAACATAATACTAATGTTAAAATAATTGTGTTTAATTTATTGTAATGAATTGATACTTTTATGGGAAATAATAAATCATGATTAGACTTATCTATACAAATGATAAAGAACAATGGAAAGAAGGATTATCGATCATAAAAACAGATGAAAAAGCCAATTTAGTTATTACTAATAAACGAGGTCGAAAACTAGATGGCTTTGGTGGTTGTTTCAATGAGCTTGGGATGAAAGCTTTATTAAGTCTGGATAAAGAAAATAGAAAAGTAGTGCTAGATAAATTATTTTCACCGGATGGAGAGTGTAAATTAACATTAGCCAGGATGCCTATTGGTGCCAGTGATTATGCAGTTTCTTGGTATAGTTTAAACGATATTGAAGATGATTATAGTATGGATAATTTCTCCATTAAAAGAGATAAACGTTTACTTGTTCCCTATATAAAAGAGGCTTTAGAAAGGCAACCAAATTTAAAAATATCTGCTTCACCGTGGAGCCCTCCGGTATGGCTTAAAACCCATCAAGTTTATAATTTTGGTAGATTAAAGAGTGATGCTCAAAGTCAGGATGCATATGCTTTATATTTTGTAAAATTTGTTGAAGAGTATCAGAAAGAAGGCATTTCAATTGATCAAATTCATATTCAGAATGAGGTTGCTGCGGATCAAAAGTTCCCTTCTTGTGTATGGAACGGTGAGCAATTAAGAGATTTTATAAAAAACCATCTCGGACCGAAATTCGAACAAAATAATGTAAAAACTGAGATTTGGCTAGGTACTATTAATGCCCCTGAGTTCTCTAAAGAAATTGGACAGGATTATGATGATTATGCAAATTGTGTATTGCGTGACATAGACGCCTATAAATATATAAAAGGCGTTGGTTATCAATGGCAAGGAAAAAATGCTATCCAAAGAACGGTACAAAGCTACCCGGAATTAAGATATTATCAAACTGAAAATGAATGTGGTGATGGTCATAATAGTTGGGAATATGCTCATTATGTATTTACACTTTTCAGACATTATTTAACTAATGGTGCTAATGGTTATTTTTACTGGAATATGGTGCTACATTCAGGGGAAGAAAGTAGTTGGGGTTGGAAACAGAATAGTATGATAAGTATTCCAAAAGGAATAAATAAAGTGATATATAATCCAGAGTATTATGTCATGCGCCATTTTTCGGGTTTAATTTTACCTGATGCGCAACATGTTGAGTTAGAAGGTAATATGTCAGGAAATGCCGTTGCTTTCGAGAACAAATCGGGTTCCCTAGTGGTGAATATAAATAACTCTTATAAAGAAAAGAAAAAAATAAATATTAGTTATAATAATGATATTTGGTCTGTTTATTTGGAGAATAACTCAATTAATTCTATTATATTTAATTAAGAAAATAGATTTTTGATGAAGATAATAATCAGGAGTTACCTATGAAGAATAAATTCCCTACCGGTTTTTTATGGGGCGGCGCGGTTGCCGCTAACCAAGTTGAAGGTCATTGGAATCAGGATGGTAAAGGAATGAGCATTGCTGATGTTATGACAAAAGGAGAGCACGGTGTTGATCGTGTCATAACTAATGGTATTGAGGAAAATAAAATCTATCCTAATCATCAAGGTGTGAAATTTTATTCCCATTATAAAGATGATATTGCACTATTTGCAGAAATGGGATTCAAATGTTTTAGGACATCAATTGCTTGGTCAAGAATTTTTCCTCATGGTGATGAATTACAACCTAACGAAGCCGGCTTAAAGTTTTACGATGGCCTTATTGATGAATTATTGAAATATAATATTGAACCCATTATTACCTTATCTCACTTTGAAATGCCTTATTATTTGGTTAAGGAATATGGTGGTTGGTATAACCGAAAATTAATAGACTTTTTCATGAATTTTAGCCTGGTGGTTATGGAAAGATATAAAAATAAAGTCAAATATTGGATTACATTTAATGAAATTAATAACCAAATAAATTGGCAATATCCACTATTTGGTTATTGTAATTCAGGTGTGATTTATCAGGATTACGACAATCCAGAACAGGTTATGTATCAGACTATTCATCATCAATTTGTTGCTAGTGCAAAAGTTGTCAAATTAGGCCATGAAATAAATCCTAATTTTAAAATTGGCTGCATGATCCATATGTCGCCATTATATCCAGCGAGCTGTAAGCCAGAAGATGTTTTATATGCACAACAAGCTATGCGTCAGAAATATCTTTTTAGTGATGTTCAACTTCGTGGATATTATCCATCTTATCTTATTAAAGAATGGGAAAGAAAAAAGATAGAACTTCATATTGAAGATGGCGATTTAAATTGGTTACGGGGAGGTTGCGCTGATTATTTAGCGATAAGCTATTATATGAGTAATATCGTCGCTTCATCTACAGAGATGTTAGAAAAAAATAGCCAATCCCTATCCTTCTTTGAAAAAGGAAAACTCAATCCCTATTTAAAATCCTCTGAATGGGAGTGGCAAATTGATCCTATAGGTATTCGATACAGTTTATCTGAATTATATGAACGTTATCAGAAACCTATTTTTATCGTTGAAAATGGGTTGGGTTCCGTTGATAAATTACCTCAAGATAGTGTTATCAATGATGATTATCGTATTGAATATTTAGCATCACACCTATCTGAAATTAAAAAATCTATTTTATTCGATGGTGTTGATATCCTCGGTTATACTGCATGGGGATGTATCGATTGTGTCTCTTTTTCGACCGGTGAATATCGTAAACGATATGGATTTATTTATGTCAATGTTGATGATAATGGAAATGGGGATTTTGTACGTTATAAGAAAAAGAGTTTTTATTGGTATAAAAAAGTCATAGCAATGAACGGCGAAGATATCTAATTAAATTAAAAGCTATCCTATTTTTTGAGGATGGCTTATTTAATTCTTTTTGGTAATTTTATATTTATCTCGATACTCTTTAGGTGTCATATTATAATTTCGTTTGAACATGGAGTAAAAATAATGTAAAGAAGAGTAGCCGCAAACGGTAACAATTTCACTGATTGAAATAGAGGTGTGGATTAAAAGATTTTTTACTTTACCTAATTTCTCATTATGAATGATAGTATGAATTGTTTGACCAAATTCACTTTTAAAACGGTTTTCAAGATTAGAACGAGACATACCAATAGCATCAATAACTTGTTCAACTCTTATCCCTTTACACGCGTTATGACGAATATAATGCATTGCTTGAATAACTGCGGGATCATTTAATGCCCGAAAATCTGTCGATTGCCTTGCAATAACCTTTAAAGGTGGAATTAATTGGCGATGATATTTTTTAGGAATGTAACCTTTAAAAAGCTGATGAAGCAATTTTGCTGCTTGGTAACCCATTTGTTGTGTACCTTGCACAACGGAAGAGAGCTCAGTACGTGAAAGAAAACGGGCTATTTCTTCATTATCTATGCCTATAACACAGAGTTTATCAGGAATAGGAATATTTAAATGTTCACATGCGGCTAAAATATGTCTAGCTCTGGCATCCGTTACTGCGATAACGCCTGTATTTGGGGGTAAAGTTTGAATCCAATTTTTTAATCTATTTTGTGCGTAAAACCAATTTTCTGGTGTCGTCTCCATTCCTTGATACACCACACCTTGATATTTTTCTTTTTCGACTAATTGTCGGAAAGCGTATTCACGCTCTATTGCCCATCGTTTACCACTTGTCTGAGGTAAACCATAAAATGCAAAACGTTTAATACCTTTATCTTTTAAATGATTAAATGCACTTTCTATTAAAGCGAAGTTATTTGTCGCAATATAATGAGCCGCAGGATAGTGATTTTCTTGGTGATAAGAGCCGCCGACACCAATAACAGGAATGTCTAACTGACTGAAAGTACGCTGGATTTCTATATCATCAAAATCAGCAATAATTCCATCACTCTGCAAAGTTTTCAAACTATTTAATTTCGTGGTGAAATCTTCTTCAATGAAGATATCCCAATTACATTGAAATGCCTGTAAATATTCACCTATCCCTTCTATCACTTGACGATCATAAGCTTTATTGGCGTTAAATAATAGTGTTATATGGTATCGTCTATTCATCATTTATTTCCTTATTGATTTATACAATCTTAATCATAATTATTTTTCTATTTTCAGGGTTAAATTAATGATAAATTATGAGATAAATCACACAATTAACAATAATCTTAATGAAGAAATAAAATAACGCAATTGAAAATAGCGACATTGATGAACAAAATTTTATACACACATATACCTATTAGATAGAGGCAGATATGCAGCCGTATTTTGAGGGAATAAATAGAATTAGTTACGAAGGTAGGCAAAGTAATAATCCATTAGCTTTTCGTCATTACAACCCAGAAGAGATTATTTTAGGCAAAAAGATGAAAGATCATCTGCGTTTTGCCGTCTGCTATTGGCACAGTTTCTGTTGGAATGGTACGGATATGTTTGGTTCTGGGGCATTTGAGCGTTTTTGGCAAACAGGAGGTGACGCTTTAGAACTGGCTAAGCTTAAAGCTGATGTCGCTTTTGAATTTTTCTACAAGCTCAATATTCCTTTTTATTGTTTCCATGATATTGATGTTGCCCCTGAAGGTTGTTGTTTAAAAGAATATATTTATAATTTGGACGTCATGTCCGATATTCTTGCAGATAAACAAGCAGAGACTGGCGTTAAATTGTTATGGGGAACGGCAAACTGTTTTACACATCCTCGTTATGCTGCCGGTGCGGCAACTAATCCAGATCTTAATATTTTCGCTTATGCATCAGCACAAGTCTGTCAAGTTATGCAAATGACTAAAAAACTGGGTGGTGAAAATTATGTACTGTGGGGCGGACGTGAAGGTTATGAAAGTTTGCTCAATACAGATTTACGTCAAGAAAGAGAACAAATCGGCCGTTTTATGCAAATGGTTGTGGATTACAAATATAAAATTGGTTTTCAGGGAACATTATTAGTTGAACCTAAACCTCAGGAGCCGACTAAACACCAATATGATTATGATGTGGCTACCGTTTATGGTTTCCTAAAACAGTTTGGCTTAGAAAATGAAATTAAGGTGAATATTGAAGCTAACCACGCCACATTAGCTGGACACTCCTTTCAGCATGAAGTCGCCACAGCGATTGCATTGGGAATATTTGGTTCTATTGATGCCAATCGCGGGGATGCTCAACTTGGCTGGGATACCGATCAATTTCCGAATAGTGTCGAGGAGAATTCTCTGGTAATGTATGAAATCTTAAAAGCCGGTGGTTTTACGACAGGTGGTTTAAATTTCGATGCAAAAGTTCGCCGTCAAAGTATTGATATTGATGATCTGTTTTATGGGCATATCGGCGCCATCGATACTATGGCTTTATCATTAAAGAGTGCGGTGAAAATATTAGTAGACGGTAAATTAGATGAGTATGTCGCTCAGCGTTATTCTGGTTGGAATAGTGAACTAGGTAGAAATATTCTTGAAGGAAAAATGACACTTGATGAAGTGGCTCATTATGCAGAAACATTAGTTCAGGAACCTAAACATCGAAGTGGACAACAGGAATTACTCGAAAATCTTATTAATCGCTATATTTATGATTAAATTAATTATTGGCTAATTCTCTAGACCACTTTTTGTAAATCTTTACATTTTATGATTTGTCAGAAAATTAATATTTTATCTCTGTATAAATAACAATCTGTTTTATTGTTGATATATGAATACATATTTCCCAACAATTAAATAGGTATTATAAGATGGCTGAAATAAAATTAAAGAATGGTAAAATTATTGCTCTTGATGAAGCAGAGAAAGTAAATTCTCGTGAGGCGAAGGGCGGATATTTGTATATGCTTAATAATATAGTTTATAAACCAATGAATCTAGGCAGTTCTGTTGAACATTGTTTTAGAAATGCTGATATTAATTATGGATTGCCAAACGTATACTTAGATGTTTTTAATGCTACATTTTCATTTCAAGCTGCCAATGGTATGACTCGTAGTGAGGAAGCCACTTTTATTAAGATGAAACGAATTGATACGAGTAATAGTAATAATCGTTTCTTTCAAATTTCTCATGGTGGGGAGGCGAATCTTAGGAACTTTATTAATATGGAGAGTGATAAAGAAAGGTTAAAAAGAATTTTACGAGCTTTATGTGCAGCCAGGGAATCAAAATTAAAAGATCCTCAAGGTTTTTATTTGTCAAGAGGCTCAGATCCGATATTGTTCTGTGATATTCATTGTGGTTCAACACCTCCCCCAGAAATTGAAGGATTGATTGAACATACCAAACATAGGATGGAAGATCTTTTTGGTAATTGACTTGTATTAGTCACAACCAAATTTGACAAAACACCTTGAAAGGTTGAGAGTTACCCGTTTTGATATGGGCTATTTTTGCCCATCCCCCGATAGGGTTCAAAGCTGATGAGGAAAAAAATGGGTACTCAGTTAGCGCTAAGATTTTAATACTCTTTTGCCGTGTTCTCTGAGTTCCCCATCTGGCCCTACATACTTATAGATAGCCTGCCTGCTAATCCCAAGCTCTTCACATAATTCAGATACGCTACAATCCCTACTTTTCATGGAAGCTTGTGCCAGGCGAACCTGAGATTTTGTGAGTTTAAAAGAACGTCCACCTTCACGTCCTCTTGCTCTGGCCGCTGCCAGCCCTGCTTTTGTTCGTTCACTGATCAACTCCCGTTCAAATTCGGCCAGCGCGGCAAAAATCCCAAAGACCAATTTGCCACTGGCCGTCGTCGTATCAATTTCCGCACCTTGCCCGGTCAGTACCTTAAATCCTATTTTTCGATCCGCAAGATCATGGATAGTATTCACCAGGTGTTTTAAGCTTCGGCCAAGTCTGTCAAGCTTCCATACCATTAACACATCGCCAGGCCTGAGGGCTTTCAAACAGGCATCCAATCCAGGACGTTTGTCTGACTTCCCGGATATTTCATCCTGATAGATGTTTTCTTTATTAACACCGGCAGCAAGTAAAGCATCCAGTTGGAGATCCTGCACCTGACTTCCATCAGATTTGGAGACACGGGTATACCCAATTCGCATGAACGACCTATTTTAATTGTTTAAGTTTTTCAATGGATTTGTTTTCTATCAGTATCTTCATTTGACTGACCGCAACGCGATTCAGCTTTTGGAACCTGTCGTTTGCAGAGAGGCCTTGCTCGATAAGTTCAGCATTGAAGCTTTCTAAATTAGATAACACGACAAGCTGTTCCAGTGTGGCATAATCCCGTATATTGCCTTTTAGTTCCGGGTTCTCTTTACGCCAGTCACTGGCTGTCTTGCCAAACAAAGCCAGATTCAATATATCGGCCTCATTAGCGTAAGCAAAGTTTCTTGCTTTTGGGTTAAGCTCCAGGGCGGGAATAATGTTCGTTTTTATTGACTCTGTATGAATATGATAGTTGACTTTGGCCAGAGTGCGCGAAACATTCCATTCCAGATTTTTCTGTTCATTTTCTGCTTGTTTGAGCCGCTGGAATTCTTTTAATAGATAGAGCTTAAACTCCGCGCTGATCCAGGAAGCAAACTCAAAAGCAATATCCCGATGCGCATAGGTTCCGCCATATCTGCCCGCTTTCGATATGATCCCGATTGCATTGGTGGTTGTGATCCAGCGTTTTGGCGTGAGAGAGAAACTGTTTGCGCCCGCTTCATGTTTAAATCCATCGAATTCGATGGAATTAAAATCGGGATTATGGAGCTGTTCCCACAAACCGATAAACTCAATGGTACTGCGGTTTCTCATCCAGTTTTGCAGAATGTAATCACTGCGGTCGCCATCTTTGTACTTAGCGATGTCAGATAGCGATATATAGTCATCTTGTTTGTCGGAAAAGACAGAGACTTTTATACCCCGGACATCAATTTTTTGCGCCATAAACCTTTTTTCTCACTTTTGATGTGTCAGTTAAACGAAGGTTTAAATGACAGTCTTGTTTTAGCCTAAATACGGATGGAAAGATATAATATAAACTGTATATAAATCTATGTCTATTAAGTGAATTAGCAACGCAATTCATATCAACTCAGTTGATAATGTTCTAATAATTATCCATTATAGCTAATAATAGTTTTAATGTGTCATTTTGGGGACGTTATGATTTCACATGAAAGAATAGCATAGGGTGTTCTGAGATGCAGTATGTTGTTTATCGCAATACTAGAAATTTTGCTTACCCATATCTTTAAATAGCAACTAAAGGACTTCGATTGTGAAGTCCTACATGAGTTAATTTTCTTACTTGCCATAGTAACCCGCCTCGTAAGAATTGATGATTCCGTTAATTAATGCTTTTTTCTTCTTATTTGAAATCTGACTATTGTTGATTTCTTTTGTGTGTACTTTTGGTGAAATGAATATTTCAGACATGCCGATTTCTTGAATTAAATTATCACTCTTAAAATAATTAATTTTTTGCTCAAATTCATGTGAACTGATGTTATTCATTCTATCCTTAACTCCTTCTCGATAAAATTGTTCAAAGAATGGCGTCATAAGCTTAATAGAATTATTTACATGTGTTCCAAAATTAGGGTCAAAATCATCATTAGAGCGATAAACATAATGTCGGGCTTCCCGTTCATAAGGTGGGAGATTTATTGAACAAGAAGATAAAAATAAGAAAATAGAGAAAAAATATAAAGTGCGCATACAAAATCCTCAGTGATTTTGTCCTAATAATAGATTTAAATAATTATCGGTCATTTATTGATCATGCGTTGATTATGTTCTTCGAAGGCATCTGCCAGCTTTTTATTGAAGCGAACCGGTTTGGCCAATGCATTGAAGAAAACTTCTGAGTCTCGGTTATTCAAACTCATAACTTCGTATTCATGAATGGTTTTTTCAGCATGTGTTAATGTACTGGTCAGGATAAAGTTACTAACTGTAGCTGTATTCATAGAAAATACCTTCCTTAGGTGTAATGTGAGAGCAATGTACGTCAAAATGGTGTATTTTCCAATTTTTAAGATGACAAAAATTGCATTTATCTTTTCAAGCCAAGGTTTTCTTGTGTCGTTTCATCTGATTTCTAACCCTGCAATTCCCCCAATTTCTGCTCAATCTGCTGTTGAAAATATTCCGCACGAGTTAATAAGACGGCTATTATTTTCACATCACAATGTTCGCTTTTTTCAATCCGCAGGCAGACACGTATTCCTTGCTGATATTGCATCAGCGCAAAAGCGCCTTTCATACGGTGAGCGTGATGTACAACTTTTTCATGGTGTTGCTGGTTTTCCTGCTGTTGCAATTCTGCAATATCTTCCGACATCCCTTGCTGTATTGCGCTGAGTAATTGGCGTTCTACCGCTACATCTTGTTGTGCCAGCGCTTGAATCTCATCGAATTTTAACGTTGTTTTGTCATTGACTTGCCGGTAGTAACGGGTAATTGCTGTCAGCAATTTGCTTTGCACCAGTGGTTTGGTTAATACACCATTCATTCCGGCTTCCAAACAACGAGTTTGTTCGGTAGAAAATGCGTTCGCGGTACATCCCAGAATAATAAATGGCGGTAGTTGCCGTAATCGCTCATATTTTCTCAGCAACTGAGCCAGTTCGTAACCGTTCATTATCGGCATCTGGCAATCTGTCAGCACGATATCGAAATAGCCCTCTTCCACCAGATTCATGGCCTGTTCGCCGCTTTCAGCTAGCTCAATACGATGGCCCGATGGCGCTAATTGTAATGACAATACCTGTAAATTGGCAGGTAGATCATCAACCACTAAGATATTCAATGATTCATGAATTTGCGTCTCAATGCTTTCGGTTTTTTCACTTATCGCCTGCTTTTCAATAACAGTACGCGTAAGCGGTAACACCACGGTAACCTGTGCGCCGCCACTGGGCGCACCCGTGACTTTCAAGCTGCCGCCCATTAATTCAACTAACTGTACAGAAATAGGTAATCCCAATCCCGTACCGGTTTTACCGCCATTATTTTGCGTTACCTGTACATAGGGCAGCAAAACTGCTTCATACATAGTTTCCGGGATGCCACAACCAGTATCAGCAACCACCAGCGTAATTTCATCTTGTTGGCTTTCTGGAATAGGCTGATAACTGGCGCTGATCTGTACACTACCCTGTTCGGTAAATTTAATGGCATTACCCAACAAGTTATTGATGACTTGGGTTACGCGTGTCGCGTCCAGTAGATGATAATATTCAGACGGTAAATCAAATTGATAGGTGAAAAGTAATTCTTTTTCCTTTGCTCGATGGCTAAAAGTCGCCACACAACTTTCCAGAATCGCCTGCAATGATTCCGGTTTGAGATTCAGCACCATCCGCCCAGATTCTATTTTGGAGAAATCCAGCACATCACCGATGATTCCTTGCAAAGATATGGCTGCCTGCCAGGCGATATGTAATGGCGTGGATGGATGAGTTTGCTTTTTTACCTCCAGATCAAGAATACCGATAATGGCTTGTAGCGGAGTGCGGATCTCATGGCTCATGTGGGCCAGAAAATCTGATTTCTCCAGGCTGGCGAGTTCCGCCTTATCACGTTCCTGGCGTAGTTCTTGCGCCAACAATTTACGTTCGGTCACATCAAACCAGCCACCAATGATTCCCTGAACAACGCCTTCAGTATTGCTATAACTTTCGAGCCACAAATAAACGTCTTTATCCTGTCCTTGAATAACAATGTTGCGATCAGAAAAATGGACAGGAGCACCTTCCAAACAGCGTAGAAAAATTAGACTGATCTCTTGCTCATCGACCGGTTTTAAAAAGCATAGGGAAAAAAGACTACGGCCAATCACCTCAGATCCAACAGAACCCATTTCATGCTGGAAATAGAGGTTAGCCGCCGTGATACACATGGTGGGATCGCAGACAAACATGGGCGTAGGCATGTTATTAAAGAGTGTTTCCCAGTACGCTAACAAATTCTGTAAGTTGCTTTCCGCGGTTTTACGTCGTTTGATCTGATGAGCAAGATAACTGCCCCAAAAAATTGAACTTAGCGCAATCACAAATAACGCCCCTCCCCACAACTTTACCCAAGGCGAAATGTTATTATCGTCATAGGAAGCGACATTCCCCATCGATAACCACTTCAACCGTAATACCCGCAGTTCATTTGGTGGCAGTGCATCAATGCTTTTATTTAATATGTCCACCAGTTGAGGATAGGCCGGTATGATGGCGTATTGTTCTGGTTGCAATGAGCCCTTAAAGGACTGAATAGAAATATTGGCGCCATAACGGCTTGCTTGTAGATAATCCGCACTGATCAGGCTATCAAAAGTGGCATCTGCCGCCCCGGCCAGCACCATATCGATACCTTGTGTCACGCTGTCAACTTCCACGACGAAAATATCTGGATACTGCTTCAATAGCGACGAAAGTGCATGACCACGCTGAATCGCCACCCGATGGTGTTTAAGTTGTTCAAACTCATTGGGGGTATTGCGCTCATTGCGGGTGATCATCACCCATTCCACGGTACCATAGGGATGGCTGAAAGAGAGCCAACGGCTACGTTCGGGTGTGTTGATCATAGAGGTCATTTGCGCTTCGCCATTTTCTAACAACTTTTTAATGCCGATTGCGCCATCTGTTGGCATAAAATTAAAGGTGATGCCACTTTTTTCTCCCAGTAGACGCAAAATGTCCACATCCAGCCCAGTGATTTGACCGTTTTTATCCAGAAAGGAATAAGGTGGCGCAGTACGAGTCAGTGCCACATTGACGACAGGATTTTTTTTAATCCAAGCTTTTTCCTGAGCTGAAAAGATTGTAGCGTCATTATTACTGCCCAATGCCAGCCCAGAAATCCAACGTTCGTAAACTTTATTTCTGATAGCATGAGGAATGGATGTCAGAATCAGATTTACTGCTTCAACCATGCCATCACCGTTGTGACCGAGAAAGTCATACCGTTCCCCCAACGAGATATCCCGGCGGTAGGTCAACCCGGTAAATGGACGAAAAGCCAGCAAATAGGCAATCTGACTTTGCCCGTCCAGATAGGCATCCATTTCGCCATCCACGACTGCCTGTATCCCCTCCTGCTGATCCTTCGCCACCAAAATGCTATGGTAATGTTTACGTAATTGCTTAATGACATTTGGATCACTGCTTGGTGCTGCCATAATATTCATTTTGGCAAATGGCATATTCACTTGTTCTTTGCGCATAATTAGTGCGAGGGGTTGTACCAGAATCGGGTAAGTGTCATTTGCTTCATTTCCTGATTGTGATGAAGCGGAATTTGATAACAGTTGGATATCTCCATGTTGCAGAGCTTTATAAGCTGATTCCCAGTTGCCAAACAGCCGTACCTCTACCGGTCTTTTCAGCACAGTTTCGATCAAGCGCAGATAATCAGCATAAATCCCTTCCAACTTGCCGTCCCAACGATGGATCACCAATGGCGCGCCGATACAGCAGAGAATACCAACTTTTAATGCCGGAAAACGCGGGGGAAGCCCCCCCCCGTATTCTTTAACGGGAAAAGGCAGAAATTCTTGTGATTCTTGAGTGATGTTTGAATAAAACTCCACCGGTAGCCCATTTGCAGGTAGCTTTTGCGCATTGCGGTATTCAAACAGGTTGAGGCTCCAGCCAGATAGCGGTAACAGCAATACCAATATGGCAAACCATCGCCATGTTTTGCACCGGCACTTCATGGTTTACAGCCCCAATCCAATCTGATGCAAATAATTATAAAGCGCGGCTTCGCTATCTAACCCGAGCTTTTTCATTGCGCTAATTTTTTGGGCGCTGATCGTCTGCTTAGTACGGTATAAACGCGCAGCAATATCATTCACACTCAACCCTTGTCCCAACAGTTTAATCACTTCCAACTCTTTGCTGGTTAGCGTTTTTACAACTTCTTCGTCCGGTGATTCGAGAAATTGCTCACTTAGATAGGGTTCATAACGTCCGGTTGTACTGTACAACCCTTTTACCAGTTCATGGGATAAACTGTTTTTGTTCAAAATCGCTTTCACTTTGTAGTCAATCAATGAAGCTATTATTTTTCGGTCGCTGATCATCGTAATCACCACAATCGGCAAATTCGGATACTGTTCCCGTATTCGGCTAATCATCCTCAGACCGTCGATCTGGTTATTACCCGGCATAATGAAATCCGTAATCAGCATATCCGCTTCTTTTTCCTCCAGCAGAGAAAAAAGTGAAGTAACATCATGGGCTTCCCCCACAATCTGGTAATTCTCCGGCAATGTTGCCAGTATCGTACGTAGTCCTAATAAAAATACCGGATGATCGTCGGCAATAATGACTCGTCTGGGCATAGGTTATTTCTCCAGATTATTGACTATTTTTTATTTACTATTTATTTCACGTATCGTTCCTTCAATAAAACCGGCATCTTCTCCTACATGGATGATTAAGGCGATAAGGACGGGGTTAAATTCGCCTTTACCATCGGCAATCCGAACTTTTAATGTCTGTGGTATTTGCGAGACTGAATTTTTAAGCTGTTCGATTTTATGCCGATCTTCCTGATGTACCCAAGCCATCAACTGCGACCAAGAGACGGGCGCTTTTCCGCACCGCATCCAGGCAGCACCATTATGATGCCAGTACAAATGTCCGTTGGCACTTAACCGAAAGCAATTAATCTGTTCTTGATCCAGCATGGCTCTCATTAACAGAAAACGCGCTTTATGCCGATGTAATGCATTGATTATGTTAGATAAATAGCTACAGCATAACAACGCGGGTAAAGTGAACGCTGTACTGTACCAAGCCGCTATCTGCACATTTTGTTGGAGATTGGTTAACGGGGATGAGAATGGGCCAAGACCAAAAATGGTGGCACTCACGATCCCCACCGTACATAGGGATAAAAAGCTGCTTAATACCAGCAGATTACCGCTGAGTGCCAGCAGCATCGGCAAACTAAAGGAAAACAGCAGTGCGATACCTTGCCAGTGTATTTTCCCGGCTTCCGGTGGTGGACTGATGAACAATGCTGTCATGGCAAATAGGGCCACCAGCCATAAGCCATGGATTTTCCAGTTCCCAACCCCATTTTTCTCGTGGGTGATGTAGTAGATAACAAACAATGTCAGTGGTAGATAACTCAACACTGAGCCTACGACAATCGGTAATGAAACTGATATGTCGGTAGGATAACCAAATAGATGAAGTATCCATTTCGCGATAAATCGCTCAATGATTCCACTTAACGAACAGAGTACGGTCAGGTTAATGATGTCCCTTGTCCGTTTCGGCGCCCACATGACACCGTAAAAAAACTGCCAGATCAGCGCTGTTGTTACCAGCATCATCATATTGATGCTGGAAAAGGTCAGCGATACATTTACTGGCCTTCCATACCACTGACTGGCAGTCAGCGAAATCAAGGTACCCGTGATTAACCAGACAGGCCAGTACCGTGGCGCCCTGGCGCAAAAAATGCCTTGTAACAAGCCTGCCGGAAACCACACTAGTGATGACAGACTCCACACATCCCGTACCTGTAGGTTTAACAGTGCCAGCGCGAAATTGACCAATGTAAAGATAAACCAGAAGATCACTATCTTTTTCATTTTCATCGGGATCTCATTTCGTAACACTGATGTTACATTGTAAGATAATAATAGCAGAGATAAGCGTTTACTACCCTTAGTTGATAATATTATATAGTTATAATTTCTTTTGGTCTGATCGTAACTGTATTTGGCCGTCTATAACATCTATCCAGACATCCTGATTGACTGGCACATCACCTAATAGCAATTGATCTGATAACAACGGCAGGACAAACTGTGTTAACAGGTTGTCAATTTCACGTGCCCCACTTTCCGCGATTCGACACCCTTCAGCGATAAAATCCACCAGCGTGTCGCTATAGTGCAATTCACATTGGGTTGATTGACGATAGCGTGTGACAATTTTATTCAGCTTATGGCGGACAATGGCGTGCAGAACTTCGCCATGTACCGGCAGATAAGGAATAACCTGCAAACGGCCTAAAAATGCTGGCGTAAATATGCGTTGCAGCTCTGGCCGGATAATCTCCTGAATATCTTCCAGGGTGGCCGTGCGGTTTTCCCCCTGCTCTTTTACTCCGTGCATTGCGGCCCGCATTACCAAATCTGATGCCGCATTCGTGGTCAGTATAATCAACGTATTGCGAAAGTTAATCTGTTGTCCTTCGGCATCTTCCATCATGCCTTTATCGAACACTTGAAAGAACAGCTCCAGTACATCGGGGTGAGCTTTCTCCACTTCATCAAGTAGCACCACGCTGTAAGGTTGACGCCGAACCGCTTCGGTCAATACACCCCCTTGTCCATAACCGACGTAGCCTGGAGGAGAACCTTTCAGGCCAGAAACCGAATGGGCTTCCTGATATTCCGACATGTTAATCGTGATCAGATGATGCTCACCGCCATACAACTCATGAGCTAGCGCTAAGGCGGTCTCGGTTTTCCCTACACCGGAGGGGCCTGCGAGCATAAATACTCCGGTAGGTTTGACCGGATCGGCCAGTTGTGCTTTAGCAATCCGAATTTGACGGGTTATCTGGCTGAGCGCATGATCTTGCCCGATAACCCGTTGGCCGAGGCGGGTTTCTAACTGACGCAACACATCACGCTCATTTTCGACCATTCGACCAAGGGGTATCCCTGTCCAACCGGAAACAATGTCCGCTACACAGGCGGCATCAACACAATCAAAGACATAAGCGTGCTGATGATGGCGCTGATGCAGTTCTGCACGTAACACAGGTAGCCGCGCGTCGTGTTCTTTACAGGCGAGGATGTCATTAACCAACTGACGTTGAGCATGATATTCCGGCAAAATTGCTTCTAGTGATGCCTGCAATTCAGCCTGACGCTGCGCCAATTTCTGTAGCTGAGTTTCATGGCCGCCTTCACGTAACAATGCTTCCTGTTCGCTAGCAATGTTTGTCAGCATGGCACGCAGATCTTCAATCGGCGCTGGTTCGTCAGTCTGTGAAACGGCAACGCGGGCACAGGCGCTATCTAACAGGCTAACCGATTTATCCGGCAACTGACGTCCAGTGATATAACGGTTGGCTAACGTAACGGCTGCCGTGACCGCCTCTGCAAGTACTTTGACGCCATGATGTTTTTCCATTGCAGGTGTCATGGCGCGCAACATGGCGATTGCCAGTTCTAGCGAAGGTTCTTCGACTTTGATCAACTGGAAACGACGTGCTAACGCTGCGTCTTTTTCAAAGTACTTCTTATATTCAGACCAGGTAGTTGCCGCAATCGCCCGTAACTCACCCCGTGACAGCGCGGGCTTCAACAGATTAGCTGCATCATTTTGCCCGGCTTGGCCGCCTGCGCCAATCAGCGTATGCGCTTCATCGATAAACAGAATCACGGGTGTAGGATATCCTTTCACTTCATCCAATAATTTTTGCAGACGGCTTTCAAACTCACCTTTTACGCTAGCACTCGCTTGTAGCAACCCCATATCCAGCGTAAATAGTTCAGCCTGTGCCAAAACTTTCGGTACACGGCCATCAACAATCCGCTGAGCAAGCCCCTCGATCAGCGCGGTTTTGCCGACACCCGCTTCACCGGTTAACAACGGGTTGTTTTGGCGACGGCGTAACAGCACGTCAATCAACTGGCGAATCTCCCGCTCACGCCCTAAAACCGGATCGAGTTTGTTATCACGTGCTGCCTGTGTCAGGTGATGCGTGTATTGTGCCAGCGCAGATTGAGTATTATCTCCGACAGGCGTTGTAGTTTGTTGCGGTTTCGGATGTGCTTGTGTACGCAACCATTGTTCTATCCCATCAGTGTTACCCTGTAACGCTTGTTGTAGTTCTGAGGTCAGCGAATGGTGCAGTGACGGATTCATGATCAGTGCCACAATCAACGCCTGAGCGGTAATCTGTGATGCGCCCCAATGAGTACTGGCGTACATCCAAGTCTGTTCCATCCATTCAGTTAGGCTGGTCGCCAGTACTGGCGAGCGATGATTACCACTGCGCAATAGTGTCAGTGATCTCTGGCAGGCATTCAGCAACGTCATGGCATCAATCCCGCCGTGGCGACACACTTGTTCCATCGTCGGAAGCTGTTTTTCAAACAAAGCCAATAGCAGGTGTTCAATTTCCACTTCATGATGGGTGCGCCGTACTGCCAGATTAGCGGCCTCATCAAGGCACTGACGCGCTTCTATCGTTAATTTACTCACGATCTGTTTAAGATAATTACTCACTTTTAGGTTTCCTTAATTCGTTCCAATGGGTGGTGATCTGTGATGGCAAAGTAGAAAGGGTCCCTTTTGCCACTGTTGGTTCACTTAAATTTAACAACTGGCTATCCAGTCGGTTGCGTTGTTCCAACAACGCCGTTTGTTGTTGCTGATGTTGCTGCCATTGCTGATACAGTGTTGAAACAGCTTTGCTTCCGCTGACTTGATAGCGCACAGTGATGTTATTGATACCCAGAGCGCTTAATTCATCGCGTCGCTGTTGGAACGCTTGTGCTGCCAGTGTCAGTTCACCGCGGGAAAAAACGTGCATAAATTGCAGCAAACCATCGGGGCCAACGTAACTTTTGCTTAATGTAAAGCGAGGAAAATAGACATCAATTTGGACTTTACCGCATGTTCCTGGGCTCCAATGCAGCGTCATGCTGTCATTGAAATTCATACTTTTAAGCTGCTGTACGCCATCATCACAACTCAACGTCACTGAACTTCCTATTGGCAATACCTTTGCCCCTTGGTTAGCAGTCGCCGGTTGACTGACAATCGTCACTTCCGCCGATGGTTTCTGTTCTTGTTCCGGTTCCTGTTGTGCCGTCGCCAGTTGTTGCCCGCTTTCCAGTAAGGCGAGTTTCTCTTGCAGGCGACGGCGAATATCCGATGTCGCTGAAAGTAGGTCATTCGGTTGAATAAGGTTATTAATATAGAAAATGAAATCATCGCTAAACGGAAAGAGCACATCTTCCATTTCCTGACGCTTAATCCCTTCGGGACGAATATCCAGCGCATACTCTGCGGTATCCCGTACAAATGCGTTACTGTATTCATACAAACGCGCGTTCAATTCCCGACCATCAAACAGTTCTTGTCTGCTCAATTTTTCCATCGGCCAAATCACTTTGCTTTCCCACTGGGTTTGCAAGCGGCTGGCGGCACTTAAGAAGGCGTAACGTAGTACCAGATGAGCATCGCCCTGATAGAGCCGCCATAAGGTTTCATTTACTCCTGCGTCTTGCTTGCTTTCGGTCTCATGGCGCCACAAGGTGAAACGGTTAAACAATGCGCGTAAACCGTTATCATTCAACTCTCCTTTCTCATTACTTAGCGCATTTTTAACCAATACCTCGGTTTCCATATCACTAAGCAACTCGCGTTGGCTATTTAACTGCACTGCTTGCCGGTAGGCGCGATAGCGCGTCAGCGCAGTGTCATCCAGTCGTACCGAGATCTGCGGTGAAATACCAAGCCATGACATGATGCGCTGGCGTAAAGAGAGGTTACCTAGCGAAACTCGTTGCATCACACTACTTTTTTGCACATAACCATGCAGTTGCCATAAGCGCTGCTGTGCCTGCAACCAGGACTGCTGATCCGCCTTTTCTACCGTGGATAAATCATGTTCTAACTGGGTCAGAAAGGCGATATAGGGACTGCCATATTGACCTGCTGCTAATACCAACGCTTGCCAGTTTTTCTTGCCTCGTACTAATGTTTCTCCTTGAGGCATAGCCTGAGCAAATGCTAACCACTCTGATTGGCGCTGATTTTGATACTGTTGATAGAATGAGCGCTGTAAAGGAGCAAAAAATTCCGAGTTGTTAAGAGCTTGTGCTAGTTCCCCCAAAGTTGCCTGAATATCTTGCTCGCCGGTTTGGGTATAAACACCACGGATACGTGCGTTAATTGTGGCCGTATCATCGTTGGCGAGCGGCCAGAAATCAGCCAGTGTCAGCGAACGTGTTCCTGCCGGTTGTTCGTCAGCTAACAGCCATTGCCAGTTATTGTTATCTTGCAGTAGTGTCTGCAAGACATTTCGCCACTGATCAAATTCTTGCTGTGCGTTGCCTTGACGATATTGCGCCAGACGGAGTGCGACGCGTTGTTCTGCTGATAAAGGATCATTTCCACCACTTAATAGTGAGGCTGAATAAGCAGGCATATGCTGTAACGTTTCCAGCGTAGCGCCATGCACCATTGCCTGTTCAGTGTTAATAAAGCGTGCCCAGTGTAAAGCCAACTGTTGTTTTTGTGGTGCTCCCGCGTTACGGAAGCGTGCTAGCAAGTGTGTCGCTACCGATTCCGGGTTGAATGCGTCAACAGGTGCTTGTTGTTGGTACTGCCGCGCCATCCGTTGTTCCAGCGTATGGCTGACTGGATAAAAAAGCAGAGGTGACAGAGTTTCCTGTGACCAATACTCAACTTGTTGATAGCGCAAGTAACTCCGTTCAAGGGGGTCTACTTCATGGATATTTTCAAGTTGCTTAACACCACGCCAGGTCGTCATCAATGCGTTGCCTGCGCCACACACCAGCATCAAAATCAATAGGCTAACCAATACGCGTTTGGTTAATGTCCGCCAGCCGGTCAGCAGTACGCTATTATTACGTTTAACTTGATCAGGCAGAGATTCTCCCAGCAAACGGTGGCTGAAAACGCCAGCGGTTTGATGCTCGGCAGTAAAAAACATGCCACGCAACAGACCATGCTCCAGATAATGGTCTCGGTCAAACAGTGCATTCAAGTAACAATCCAGTGCAGGTTGCAGTTGAGCTACCGTTTCTGGTAACGCTAAGATTTCCGCATTGGGTTGCTGCCGTTGTTGATTGAGCAACTTAAAGCGCATCATTTTCAACGTGTTGACAATGGTGCTCATACTCTTATCCAGCACGTTGGTAACATTACCCACTGTATGATGCTCGATAAAATCGCCAAGCAATTCAGTACGTTGTTCTACTGACAGTTGGGCGCACCAATGGTCAAACCCCGGCAATGTTTCACTATGAGTAAGGATCAACCAGATTGGCAAACGGCGTTCCAGACGTATCTGTAATGGTTCCAACTGCGCACGTACCTGACGTGCAGCGATATAGAGCGCTCGATTGTCGCTGTTGAGCAACTGTTCCACTGACAAGCAAACGAGTACGCCAGCAGGTTTTCGGACCTGGGCGATCCAGCTTATTAGACACAACCAGGCTTGCCGGTACAGGGATTGACCTTCGGTATAACGGCCGGAAACGACCATGTACATTGCCCGGCGGAAGAACCACCAGCGACAGGTAAAGGTGTTTTCTGTCAGAGACGGTAGATTTTTCCCCGTCATGGGCGCCACATTGCAGCGTGTTAACAACTTCTGTTTACCATTGCCCCGTTCGCCTACCACCAGAAACCACGGTGGAACAGGGCCGTTACGGTGTAATAATGAACGGAATCGACGCCAACTTTGTAAATATCCTCCCTGCCACCAGTGCTGATAGAGTAAATATTCCAGACGGTTATTTCCTTTCCGCCAGAATTTATTTATCCAGAGCAGTTTATTCATTATTTGCGGCATGAATGTAATTGCCCCACGCAGCAATAATAACAGCAGGAGTAGGCAAATAAATAATAACAAGCCACCTATTGTCGGCCATGAGAATGCCACCGCAATAGTTAAACTGAGTAATAAAAGGATAACCATCACGCTAAGCCAGCCAATGGCATAAAGTAATTTTTTCATGTTTAATTTCCGAGTTTATCGGCCAATACTTAATAAATAGACAGTGATGAAAATATAAATTAATATAATAGATGATATGAATAATATTAATTTTCTGCGCCATTTATTATTGGAACGCTTATTTTTCAACTTATTATCGTATCTATTCATTAATCGGTGATTTTCTAAAGAGAGATAACCACGCAACGTATCAGGAAGATTATCTAATTCTTGCTGGATAATATTGTGTAATTCCAAATTATCGCGTTTGCCATAACGACCATAAAATCCGGCAAGCAGGCAAAAAACATAGACCAATCGAACCGGATAATTATCCGGTACTAATGCAGCAAGACGATCAAAAAACGTATTTCCGCCCAGTTCGGCATCATAAAGCTCAGCCTGCAATGATGATTGGCGCCAAACACTCAATTCTTTCTGACCTGCGCACAGAATGGCTTCGTCTGCCCAAACCACCACGGCGAAATTTGCTTCTTCGATATCTTGCGCCCCATAACCCTGCAAACGCGCCCTATTCTGCGCTTGTGTCAATTCAGCTAATACGGTTTGCCGCAGTGTTTCCGCTTGATTCACCTGCTGCTGGATCATGCGCAATACGCAAGTGAATACTGGAATATAACAATCCAATAACTGCATCATGATGCTCTCACTATAACGATTTCTGTTTGTAAATCGTCTGGCGCATCTGCCCAGTGCACTGCCACACGTTTGCTCTCTTCTACCTGCCGCCACAATGCACCGCGGTTTTCTACCCGGAAATAGCAGGTATTTGCTCGGTTAGGTAAACCATGTGGCGCTATTTCCTGGTAGTACAGACGTACACCGGGCAAAGCGCGGTTAATAATGTTGTCGATCTGTTCTGCCGCCGCCAGTTTAATTAAGCGATCATCAGGAATTTCACGCTCGCGATGGGTAAAGCTGTCAGAACGCAGCACCAAATAGAGCCGTTGCTGTTCGTTGCTCCCCGTTGTATTGAATGTTGCATGATAATAACCACGGCTTTCCTGTTGCAGAGGGATCACGGTATTGGGTTCCAGCACCAGTGCATTAAGCAAATCGGCAATTGTCCGTTCACAACTATCAAGAGTTAGCGCCAGATCCAGATGTTGATATTTCTCCAGTACTTCTTCCTGCCCGTTCCATTGACCTAAAAAGGAGCAACGATCGGTAAAACAGGAAAGCTCGCTGATCAGTTGGCGCAATAGCCCAAAAATCTGTAAGGGATGAACATCTTTCGCTTCCTGAAAATGGTGCAACTGTACGACATAGCGTGCCAGAGTTCGTAATGTCAGCAATAATGTGCTTTTTTCTTGGGTATAAATTTCCCCTTCCAGTGTTTGCGGGCGTTTCAACTCTTCCAATTGATGGACGCGCCCGGTTAACTCCTGACACAGTTGATCAATGCGCTGGCCCAGTGGTGGCACAGCATAGAGCGTCAAACATGGCGGTAGATAGCGATTATCCAGCGCAATACCATCACTGGTGCAATGCAGTTGGCCAACCGGTAATAATGTATAACCTGTTGCCTGAGCAATCTCATCGTGTAGGAAAAAACGTAAGTTATAGGTCAGTTGTTGCACTTCTGCTTCCGGCCCCTCGCCAAAAGCATCCCGCATACGCTGTTCTTGCGGCCATGTTACCCAACGGCTGGTGATATTACCGACACCGTTGGCATCCGTGATGCCGGTGACGTTACTCTGATTGTGGCTGAACATACGCAGGCCAACATAGATGCGCTGCGGTTTGTCACGTACCGGCCAGCAATCCCGCAATGATCGGGCACTAAGTACGCCATTGACATCACAATCCACGTAACAACCATCGGGAAAAATAAACGCGGCGTGATGAACACTCAGTATTTCATCACTTAGTGCGGCCAGATTGAATGCGAGTTTCACCACACCAAAAGCATAAGGCTGTGTCAGTAACTGATAACGTCCTTGCCAGTATTCATGTTGCAATTCATGGGTTTGAAAGTGCTGTGGTTGTAAATATAATCCTGAATACCAATATATCGGTTTATGTTCAAACATGGGTTACTTCCTTAACACACTTTCGTTACTGCTGGATTCTGTCGTTTGCCCGGGGAAATCTATTTGTCCGGGTTGTCCGGGGAAAACCACCTCATCTCCGGTGTTGCCTGCGGAGAAATCACTGCGGGTAATGGCGTAACGTCCTAGCGTCAGATTAATGCGCATGGGAACAAATTCAGCGCTCCAGGCGCTATTCCACCAACCGTGTTGCTCAAGGCGCAGCGGCAGTGATAATACTCGTGTATGAGTACTATCTGGCATCGGGTAGTAACCGGCAATTAATGCGATATAACGCGCCTGTTCCGCTCTATCGATGTGTAAAGATACCGATTGCCCCGGCATCATCACGTAATTATCCAACTGTAATATTTGCTCTGTTGCACCGGTGCCGGCAAATAAATTGCGTAATAACACCGGATTAGCCAGTAATTTATCTAATTGCTCACGTTTCTCTGCTTGAGCAATTAATATTGTGCAACTGTTCGACATATTATTAAAAACATTCAGTTGCGGAACCGCAGTTATTTTTAAACGAATGGCATTGCTGGCATAAACTGGTTTGGCTTGTTCAATTGCCTGTAAGCGTTTTTCATCGTTGGAGATAGAATGACTGCAACCACTTATTACGAGAATTACTGTCAATATTAAAAAACGGCGTTTAATGACGCTATAAAAATTTATGTTATTCATTTTGCTCTCTATTTATTTCTGGTCCTTTCATCACGCGCATAATTTCTTGTAGCGCGGAGGTATTTTCTGACATCATTTCTTCCAGCCATTCGGCCATGCCCATATTTGCCCAACGCGCTGCACGTTCAATTAAATAGGGCACCGGACTGGTAGGTTCATTTTGACGAAAGTAATTGGCGATATTGATCATTTGTCCTATAGCGATAGTGCGCATTTCATGGTGCGCCCGATCTTCTGTTAAAAAAGTCGTATTCATGCCGTTTGGCGCATCTTCCCCTGACGCTATTGCTTCATTGCGATTGCTGGATTCTTGGCTTGATCCCGGTGCCGCCATTTCACGAAATCGTTCGATTAAGGCCACCAGATCTTGCAATCGCTGCGTACTGGCACTCATGCTGTTACCGGTATCAGGCAATAGTTCCACCATGATTTTTTGCAGTTCTGCTAATGCCTGACTAACCTGTTCAGCCTGCACTAGTAGTTGGTTAAATTGTTCGACTGGCGTAGCGCGAATACTACCGTCGCACTCAGCGATACCGAAATAGCCATCACTGATCAAAGCACTGCGTAATTCGCTATTAACGGCAACGCGTTGTTCAAAATATTGCACTTGTTGCCAGACGCTTAAGCTCAATTTGCCATCATCGGTCAGTGTCAGATTGTCTAGTTGTTTCACCAATTGCTTATCCAACCAGCTTAACCGGCCAAGACGAGCATCTGCACTGTTTGTCTCTGTATCATCCAGCGGCGGGTAAAGTACCGGCCAAAAAGTTTCCAGTAGATGGGCAAGTAATGTGATACCACCGCTAATCCCTGCCAGACCATACAGTTCCCCTTGTGCTTGGGTTAACCAGCAGGCTATTTGCAAGTCTTTACTCTGTTTTTCCAGCACCTCTTGGCACAACGTTGAAACTCGCATCCAATCAGCCTGACGAGTTTCATAACCCCATGCGTCGTCTTGGAGAAAATCGTCGTCAGTTTCGCGTGCTGCGTTTATCTGTTCAAAAATAGGTTCGTATTCGATATCGCACCCCGCTGGTTTGTCAGCAGCAATGGGTTGTAAAAAACGCGCGATATCTGTTTGGGCTAGGTTCACAGTGGCTTCCATTTTAAGCAATAATCACCAACGGGTAGCCCGTGGTAATTGTGCCGCCATGTGCACACAGATCGCCGAGTCTGGCCGCAGGCCGTCCGCCAATCAATACCGTTGGGCTGCCCATGACAACTGTATCTGGCGGCCCGACGCACACCAGCATTGAGCCTATTGTCGCTGCGGGTAATCCACCAATCAGCACTGTCGGTACACCTGGCGGCATAATCGGTCCGCCTACATGTGGCACCGGCGGTACCGCAGGCGAGACCATTGGACAAATATGCATATCACCCACACGAGCGGCTGGCATTGGCATCATTGCTCTCCTGATAATGTGGCTTCATAGTACAGATAGTTTTTGCGTCCCTGATCTTGTGACGGTGGTAATTGCCTTAGTTGACCATGTGCCAGTTGAAAAAATTGCTCAACGTACTGCATTTGTCGTTCCGGTTGTTCGCCATAAATATGCAATATCAGGCACAACGTATCGGCTAATGCCGCCAGTGACTGCCACGGTTGTGGATAGACCGCTTCCAAACCCGGGGTGGTCATGCTGCCTTCACTCCAAAAAACGGAAAGCACCAGACATGAAATTGGATTATCGAACCCGACTGTTTGCGCCTGTTCGAACAGTTCATGACGCAACGGATCACCGCCATCAACCCGCCAGCGTCGCACTTGTTGCAATAACGCCCGTTGTCCTTGCATCAGATCACGTTCGTAAACGCAGGAGATAAATGTCAGTGCCAGTTCCAGAGCCTGAGTGTAAGGCAACATAAAAATGGTGTAGCACACTGCGTCTTGCCACAATATTTCTTTATTGAGCGCCGATAGATTCTGTTCATGTGCCGCGTGTTGTTGTAGTGCCAATTCCGCCTGTGGCGAAAGCTGGCAGTGTCGTAATTTAACCATGATTGCAAACTCTTATTATTCGTTGATCCTGCTATTAACCAATCTTGGTCAGAGTGCCTTTCACCATAGCAATGCCGGTCGCATCCACCTGAACAATGCCGCCTTTTAATTGTGCCATTGCACTACCTTCTACTTTTACCGTGGTTCCTGCTAGTTCCGCCATGCCACCGCTCTTCAACGCCAGTTTTCCTGATCCTTCTACGGTAACAGATGGCGCTTTGATGGTGATCCCGGCCGGGGTAATCGATAATGTGCTGGCACCGACTTTCAGTTCAATGCCCTGATTTGCCGTAATTGTGCATTGTTGACCTACATTGATTTTGGCGTTACCTCTGGATACCTCAAGCTCATAACTGCCTGCACTGACGGTGGTGGTAAAATTGCCACGATCCAGTGTTTGTTTTTTGTCACCTTTTTTCACCTCAGTTAAGGCGTTGCCTTCGCTCAAAATTAACGTGTCATTGCCCTTTTTAATTTGGGTATCGCGCTTTTCTTGGATTTCCCATAACACGTTGCGATCGATCTGCGCCGAAAAATCATTTTTCACTTTCAGGCGCATATCTTTTTGTGAGTGAAGCAAAATAAACTCTTCACCTTTCTTATCTTCAAAACAGAACTGATGTCCTTGCTCCACTGTGCCTTTTGCACTACTGCGCGTCGTAATCCCGCTTTGGGTTTTCTGCCCCGGTAGCGCGAATGGTGGCATCTTCACTCCGTTATAAACCGTTCCGGTCACCAGCGGGCTATCTGGGTCGCCATCAATAAAACTCACCAATACTTCACTGCCCACACGTGGCACAAATTGCGCACCAAACTTTGCGCCATTCCAGAACTGACTGACGCGTATCCAACAAGAACTGTCATCATTTTTTTTATGTTCTTTATCCCAGTGAAACTGGATTTTGATGCGTCCCTGTGTATCAGTATGGATCTCCTCTGACGTCGGCCCCACTACTAGCGCGGACAATACGCCGGAAATGTAGGGCCGCGTAACAGAAGGACGCGGGCGAAATGCTTTATTCGCCGGGAATAAGGTCACTTGAGACGAAAACAATAATTCGCCTCCCTCCAGGTTGTTTTCCGCTTTTAATCGCTGGTGGCCCACGGCATAACGGCCATCGGCACTGGCGTGCCCTTTCAGGGTAAACTGATGCCCTACTTGCAAACCGGGATAACTGTTAACGGCACGTGCGTAATAGGACTGTGATTCCCATTGTTCCATGCACAGCGTTGCCTGTACTTCCAGTTGATTACGCTCCTCCTGACGTCGATCATCATAGATAGAAAGCTTTGGATTGGTAGAATAGCCGCTGTTCGCTTTGGCACTGGCACTGATTGCCGCGGCACTTTTAACGTTATAGCCATTCATTTCCGCCGTACCTGGAATCAGTGTGCGATGAATATGCCAGGCGCGTAGCCCATAGCCCTGCTGATCACCCACTTTCGATTGATATGGCAATACCGCTAAAGGCGCGTTAATAAACGCAGAAGGATGATCTGCCAATACCAGCACATGACGCCCCTCTTCATGGCGAAAGAAATAGAAAATTCCAGCTTGTTCCAGTTGGCGTGTCACAAAGTCAAAATCTGATTCCTTGTATTGCATACAATATTCAAGCTTCGGATAACGGCTTTTTAGCGCCAGTTCAACGTCGTTAAACCCACGTTTACGGAAGATATCACATACCATATCCGGCACGCTGATGCGCTGATAGACACGTAAATTATGCGTTAATGTCAGCATTTTCAGCCAGGGTTCAATACGTGCCTGATAACAAAACTGGCCGTCGCTGAAACCTTGTTGCTGCAATTCAGTCAATATGCCATGCACAATGCGGTGATTCGGTGCTTCACCGAGACGAAATGCCAATGGCTTACCGATATGAGACTCCAGCTTATCCCAGTCCGCGTTGGAATAGAACTGAGCAGAAAATGAATAAGGCCGCGACAGGTGCTCTTCACCCTCTATTTTGCTCAGTGCCACAATGTCTGACAGGCTACCGATAACCTGTAAAAAACGATTCTTTTGCCCTAACAGCATTTTTTTATTACCTGTATTCTTGTTTAATCCGCGTAGGGGCCTGTACATTCAGCCAGATAGATATGCTGAATATTGCTCTCGCCAGTATTGCCCAAACAACCATCCCACCCCAGTTGACGGCTGCCATTTAATATATTGTCTTGCCCACTATGCTGTACCAACAATTCCAGTGAAAAGGAGAGCAACGGCCCGGCAAATTGCCATACCCATTGTGTCAGTTTGCGATATTGTTCATTTCCCGGCATAAAGGCGGCACGCTGCCGAGCGGCAAACGGCCCTAACTCAATATGAAATCCTGATTGAATATCCCAATAAGCGCGACCCAACATCGGGTTATCGCCTAGCAAACTGCGACCTAAACAGCAACAGTGCGCCTGTTCAACATATTGCCAGCGCCCTTTAAAGGGCTGGATGTTGACCGCCATACCAAATTCCCGCTGCAACAAATGTTGCAAATTCACCATTGAACGGACCGGTGTTGCCAGCAATCCGACACAAGCGGGATGAGAGCGCTCTATTTTGTTCTCCATCAATTGGCCGGCAACTGCCGGAATGACAGCCGGTAAAGCCCGATGGGTTTGTAACTCTGCATGGTTTTGCAATTCGGCATTGATATATAACCGATATTTCTGCCATGCCTGAAAACGCAGGCTAAGCAGGCGGTGAGTAAAAATATCAATAAATGCCTGAGCCGATTCGTCGCCATAGCGGTAACGCCTATCAATCAGCCACTCGGTATAACGCAACGGTAATGCGCCAAGGGTTCCTAATAGACCAAAGTGATGTACCGCCATGCGATACTGCTCATCCCCCTCTTGCGGTGGTAATAGCGACTCGACTTCCCTTTCCGGCGCATCTAATGTCAGTGCAGAGCTGAATTGCACCACATCATCAGGGATGATTATCGCGTCTTCACGTTGGCGACAACGTTTAAGCAAACGACGTACATTTTGATAAAAACGGCCGCCAGCTAAACGCATCTTATTTTCTAAAGCCATGTCACTCTCCCACTGCGACGTGGCCAACGGTGAGTGCTGTTATTAAGCGTCTCTAACTGTGTTACGGTCTGCGTGAAGCTGTTAATCGGCGCATACATGGCAATAAAACGCTCTAGCAGGCTGCAAAACAGATAAAAATCAACAAACTCGCCTGCTTGCGCCTGAAATGTCAATGTCACTTCCAGCCCACGCGCCAGAGAATGGGGATCGGCGGGATTTAGGCGTGCGCTCACCGGCGCAATAGCAATCTGCTGTAGTTGTGCAATCAACCGCGATATGGCTGGATCGCCAAGCAAGTTGTAGAGTTCTAGCGCCTCTTTTAAGTGCTGAACACCCTGTGGACCACTCAGTAACATTTGGTTTAAATTGAGTTGCGATACCAATCGCCAGTTCAATGCACTATTGGGTTGTGGACGCACCGGCAATCGGGGACGGATCAATCCCAGAATTTTTACCCCCGGCAGCGCGCTTTCTGATTCGAAATCGCCATCAGGATGACCGTTACTCAACTGTCGCGGTATATCGCGGTTAGTGCAGGTCAAACTCAGGCTCACCACATCGGTTTCGGGTTTCAGATGTTCACCACTGCTATCAGAAAAACCGATGAACATATTCATTCCCAGATCGTTATGTCTGAGTGAGGGACGTGACGTGGCCTGCCAAAATAATGGGAGCTGTTCGTCAGACTGTGTATGTTCAATACCAAATAACGACGGCACTGGTTTGGAACTTAATTGTTCCTGTTGACGGCTGACAATCTCGACCTGATCGATGGTATAGACTTCCATACTTTGTGGGCGACGAGCATCCGGTTGAACCAGATATTCATGCTCTGTTTCCAGCGGAATAATGGGTTCCGCCTGATGAGAAAACAGATTAATTATCGGCACGCAATTTAGCCGGAAGGTTTCATTGCTGACTTTATCACTCATACGTTCAATACGGCGCAATGCAACACAATCCTTAAGCTGGAAACGGTATTGCAGCTTGCCTGATGAACGGGTGATCAAACCGGCATCCGGTAACGGAATATCCAGGAATAAAAACTTTTCTGGGAAACTGAAATAATCACGAAATAAGTGATGAATCGGGTTTATTAATAAATCATCGGCACATAAGTTATCTTGCGGATCAAAGCCCACTACCTGAACACCCCGGTTATTCAGGTTGAATGTACGCTCGCCTAACCGACATTCCAGTTGCTTAACTTGCGCTGACAACAATTCATACAAACTATGGGTCAGCACTGGTGCGCCATGTAAATACAACCGGATATGTTGCGCCTGAAAGCTGGCGCCCGGCCACAGGGTAAAACTTAGCGTTAAGATAAAGTCCCGATCGTAAGGGTCTGGTATCAGTTCTGCATGCGTTAAATCCAATGGCAACATCTCCAGCGGATATACCGTGCGGAAACGACAGGTCACATCGCCTACCGGTTGAGAAATCAACGGGGTATGCCGCGCTACCGTCATCATCCCAGTCACACCGGATGCTAATGGGTCCTGTTGAAACTGCACCAACGATACCGACGGTACCTGACGTAGAAACTGTGGCGCTAATACCTCCAACATGGTGTTGCTAAGTTCCGGCATATCTTCATCAATCCGCTGATGGATTTTTGCCGTCAGGAATGCAAAAGATTCCACCAGGCGTTCTACATGCGGATCTTCTGAAACACCTTCTGCGAACCCAAGACGTTTAGCAATTTTAGGAAAACGCTGAGAGAAAGCAGCGCCATATTGCCTTAAATAACCCAATTCCCGGTTATAATAAGTCAGTATTTTTTGTGGTAATAACATCATCTTGTTATTTATCCCATGAAATTGAGTAGGTATATGCGGTACTGTTCCATGAGATAGAAAACACCACTTGTTCGTTGAAGAAAATTCCCTTCACCCAGAAGGTAATATTCTCCGGCGTATTTTTCTGTAATGTAATAACGACATCTTGCAAACGAGGCTCGAATCGGGAAATAGCTTGGTAAATATTATTGCTCAGTGCATCAATACGCTCATCATCCGAAATATCCACATTAATGACATCAGAAACGCCATAATTTAAAACGGATTTCGATAACTCACCAAATAAAGGGAAAATTTCAGAAATCGGTCTTGATGAAAATAGCATACTCAAATCGGCGATTAGGCTTTGTATAACTTCCTGACGTGACCAAACCAGTGTGACACCCCGTTTTTCATCTTGTGGATAATCATCTTTCAGACGATGGAGAAATGAAGGCTGAATCATCATATATTTCCGGTAGAAACTGCCGGCCTTCAACCGGCAGTAAATGGTAATTGTTACTGTTTTTTATTCTCGATAAGATCCCAACCTTCCGGCCCCACCTTATCTCCTTTAGTGCCATCTTCTTTGAGTGGCGTAAATGTCCATTTAATTTTGGAATAGGTGATAGAAATCTGTTCTTGTGGGAATTCACCACCACGTGAACACGTTTCATGAACATCGGAGATGACACATTCGTCCATTTCCACTTCCGCGTAAGGGTGCATTTCCCCTTTGAAAATCGTACAGATTTCCAATTTCACTTTCTTAATCGCGGTACCTTGCGCCACGGCAGACAGTAATTTAATCGAGCTGGAATCCATCACCTTCACACAATCAATGGTGCGGAAATCCGCTGCGCCAACGGTAATTTTACGTTTACCACTGTCTGCAATACGTGCATGGTTAAATGCACCAAAATTGACATGTTCCAGCTCAATCCACTTTTTATGTTTGCTGTCGGTACTCTCACCGTCAATACTATCAATTTGTAAAAAAATTGAAGAACTCATAATTAACTACTCCAGTTAGTTGTAATAAATAGGATAAATATTAATAAATAGAAAAATCAGGCAGCCGATGACGGTGGTAAATCAGCCACCAACCGTAAAGACATACTTAATCCTTCTAATTGGAAATGCGGCCTTAAATAAGCCACAGCCCGATATGTTCCCGGTGAGCCGGGGACTTCAACGACATCAACTCTTGCTTCCCGTAATGGGTGACTCGCTTTAATTTCTGCGCCGACGGTATCAGAGCCAACAATATATTGGTTGATCCAGTTTTGCAGATAAGATTGACATTCGCCGCGGGACATAAAACTGCCCACTTTGTCACGTACAATCATTTTCAGATAATGGGCAAAACGAGAAGTTGTCATAATGTATTGCAATTGGGTTGATAATTTCGCGTTAGCATTTGCCAGGTCAGAATTATATTTCCTTGGTTTATTCGGTGACTGTACCGAGAAAAATGCGGCATAGTCAGTACCTTTATAATAAACCAGAGGAATGAACCCTAATTCTGCTAACTCTTTTTCACGGCGATCAGAGATAGCCACCTCAGTCGGGCATTGCAGCACATTTTCACCGGACACAGAGGTATAATGATACGCTGGCAATGCCTCGACCAATCCTCCGCCTTCTACACCACGGATCGCCGCACACCAACCATACTGCTCAAATGCGGCCACCATACGCCCGGCTAGTGCATAAGCGGCATTAATCCACAGATAACTGCTGCTATCTCCTTCCCTTACCTGCTCTTCGAAACAGAACTGTTCAACCGGGATGGTTTTTGCACCGTAAGGCAAACGGCCAATCACTCGCGGCAACGTCAGGCCGACATAACGGGAGTCATCAGATTCCCGGAAGCGTTTCCAGCGCAGATAGTCGGATGTTTCAAGCAGTTTGGATAAATCACGCGGACGTGGTAGTTCACCAAAATCATTCAGCCCCAACATGCCCGCATTGACTGAACTGATAAACGGCGCATGGGCTGCTGCTGCCACATGAGAAATCTGTTCCAGTAAGTAAAGATCTTCCGGGCTGTTATCAAAGTCAAAATCACCGACAAACGCTGAATAAGGTTCACCACCAAAGGTACCGTATTCATATTCATACACATTTTTAAACAGCATTGACTGATCGAAATCCGATGCCGATTTAAAATCTTTAATCAAATCAGTTTTCGTCGCGTTCAGCATGCGGATTTGAGTATTATCCGTTTCGCTTTGGTCAAGTAATCCTTTAAGCCCTACCCAGGAAGATTCCAGACGCTGAAATTGCGGGTGATGTAATACCAGACTCAGTTGAGCGGACATCAGCGCATCAATCGCTGCGATACGTTCCTCAATGCTATTTACCAAATCGCCGGAAACCACCAGTGAACCGGAGGTGACTTCGGCCAGAAACTGGTCGAGCTGGCTTTTTACCCGATCACGATCGGCTTCCCGACGAATGGCCTGCGTGTTATCAATAATCTGATCAAGAAAATCACCACTTGTCTCTGTCGTTTTCAATTCTTGTTGTTCAACAACGCTCTGTTCCATACTGCCCTCACTGTGCATTGTTATTTTCCGGGATATTGCTATTTTCCGGGGTGACGTCATCTGCTGTATTCTCTGTGGCGGCGGTTTCCGCTTCTTCATTTACCGGCGGTAATTTATCCACATGTTCAGCCAGAATTTCCGTCAGACGGTCTCGCAATTTTTCATTGCTCAATGCACGGCCTTTCAGATCACTGAGTTTGCTGCGTACCTCTAACAAATGATGAAGCGGTTCTATCTGTTTCGCTAAATTCTCAGGGTTAAAGTCAGCCATTGATTTAAATTGCAAATCGACATTAATAAATCCGCTCTGACCCGGCAGCGCGCTTTCAACCTGTAATTCCAATGAAGGTGATAAACCTTCCATCACTGCATTAAAATTATCTTTATCAACATGCATGAAACGACGTTCACGCATGGGAATAGATTGCTCAGCAAATTGCCCAATAACGCCAATAACCAAAGGCAATTCTTTTTTCTCGACCGCGTCACCTAATTCAACATCATAAGTAATCTGAACTCGGGGCGGTCTGACTTTATCAAGCTTACGTTGAGTATTCATGGCACCTTTTACCTTTATATATGACAGGAAGTGCAAACTTACGTTAAACCGCACCAAACCTGATTAATGGTCTATTTCAGTAAGCATTATGAGATAGACAGTAAATAACCGAATAAGATGAGGAATAGATGAAGAGATCAATTAACACTATTTATAGCAAGTAAATATGCTGTGATGCATTTAATGATATTCAAAACCCACCGTATTTCGGCGGGGAATAAATTCTCATGGATATTAATTTAATGCAATAGTCTTAGAGTGAAATATAATACCTGAAAATTTATGTTATTTTATAACCAATTGTATTTATGGTGAAAAATCGATAAAGTGCATTATGGTCAAAATGCATTTTCATACTTGTCTTATTTTTTATATCGCCGTTTTTAATAATCAGAATCTGACGAATCAGAAAAATAGAAATATAGATGGAATTAGAATTTAATTTGGATTGGATGAGCTTTAGAAGAAAAACAAAATACTTTACGAGTTTTTATTGAATCAAAGCACTGACTGAAAAACAGCGCTTTATTAATATTTAATGATGGTAAAGTCTTAACGCTATTATTCTTGTGTCTTTTTAGGTCAGTTAATGTTTGGTGCTAATGAAATATCGATCCGACTTATATTAACCATTAACTTTAATCAAACTCATTGATTTTTAGGGATTGCATGAGATGGTTAATAAAACGAGGTTTTTTTACTTATGCTTTTTGAAAGTTTGACATCGTATGTGATGTGACATATATTTCAGAGTATGAATAGATTCGTTTTAGATACTGATGTCATCGTAGCTGCCATGCGTAGCCCAAGTGGTGCATCTGCTGCTCTGTTAGGGGCAGCCTTAGATAACAAGATTGTGTCACTGGCCAGTGTCTCGCTATTTTTTGAGTATGAGGCAAAGTGTACTATGCCTATACATTGGATTGCGGCGGGCCTAACTCAGAAGCAGGCTCATGTTTTCGTTGGTGGGCTTGCAGCATTGATTGAGCCGGTCAAAACGCATTATTTATGGCGACCAATGCTCCGTGATCCCAATGATGAAATGGTATTGGAAGCAGCGGTTAATGGCAGAGCTAATGCCATTGTGACCTTTAATTTACGCGACTATGGTACTGTACCTAGAACGTTCAATATTGAGGTTCTGACACCAGCCATTGCTATTAGGAGAGTGAGAAATGAGTGAAACATCAACCTATCCACTGCGATTACCGAAATCCCTGAGAGAGGAAGTCACCAGAGTGGCAAAGCGCGATCATACCAGCGTTAACCAGTTTATTGCTATCGCAGTTGCGGAAAAAATTTCTGCTCTGGAAACTGAGCGATTTTTTTCAGACCGTGCCAAAGCTGCTGATATGAAAGCATTCAGGGATATCTTGGTCCGGACAGGTGGAGAAGTGCCTCGTTCTGATGATGAATTTGTTCATCAATAACATACCGAACTGGAAAGCTACTTTTTCAGAGCATCGGAACCGTATTCTTGTCCATCTGGGGTTTTCCAAATATGGCGATGATGCTCAATCCAAATTTCGAGCATGGTTGGAAAATAAGCAAGCCCATCTTACCTGATGAGCTTTTATATTTTTAGGTCATCATTATTCCGCCTTTACGATGTAGTTAAAGGCGATATTTCGAGGGCGGGTTTCTGTTGCTGCGCGTGCGACAAGGGATGAATCGAAATTGACCACCCTTCCATAGTCGAGCCCTTCAAGTGTATTACCTCTATGTGTACTATCCCCAAGTGAAAATGCTCCTGCGGTGTTAATAACAACAGCTCTGATAGTTGTAAATGTTCCCGTAATTTTTTGAATGGCATCCTCTTGAGATGTTAAAATTATACGCTTAGCATCCACACCACGCCCATCATCCCAACCACGAATGAATTCGCCTCTTAAATCAGGCAATCTGCCATCAGGATAAGCTTCTGCTAACTTCGGGTACTGTAATTTATTAAAAGCGGAGCCATTACAAGTGAAATAGCCGATAGGTGGATGCGTTAACGGCCAAGGAATAGGAGCACCAACAGGAATTTCACTGGCTGTTTTAATCAGTTTATCTACTTCTGCTCGTGTATATACTTCTGAGCGAGTGTATACATCTGTTCGAGTATAAGCCCCTACATCACTTGCATTCAGATTAATATCCTCAGTCAATGCTTTACCATTTATTTTCCGGCTATTGGATACTTTGCTATCAATATTTTCACGCAATGAATTGATAATTTCCTGAACTAGCTTTTGTGTCACTGCTAATGTGTCATTATTGCCAATTTCATTGGTCAGTTGAACAACGCCTTTTTGTGTCAATGAGGCACTGGGAATTTCTGTTGTAACTTTCTGTTTTAACGCTTGGTTTAATTGGGCAGTGAGTTTAGCTAGATCACCATCATCCAAAACATCATCGCCAGATTGTGTCGCGATAAAATTAGCTACCACAGAAGCTATTGTTGATGATTGGCGTAACGCCTTATTTAATACATGTGTAGAGATATTTTCTGGTGGGAATCCTACCTGCAAACTCTGATTTTCTTCATATTTTTCTTGACTCACTACATTAGCATTATTACTAATGGAAAAAGCTTTAAAATCATTTTTTTGGCTCATATACCCCTCTTTAATTAAATTGTTTTCTTATGTAATCAATATATTAGATTATCGTATAGGTAACTCTATCTATTGGCGCCAATCATAGTCTAGTTCAAAAAAATAATAATGGACTGTTTTTATAACTTACATGGTTAATTATTTTTATATAAATGGGGAGTAAGCTGATTAATTTTCGTGAATTATTACCTGTCTATTTCTCTGAAAATAAAACCTATAAAACAATAAAGTTAAAATATGAAAATTTTTCTATCCGAATAAAATAATGTAAATAAAAACAGGATAAAAATAGATGACAATGATTAGAATAAATATTATTATGTTTTGATTTTATTTTCAATAAATACATCAATATCCATGTTTATTTTCTAGTTAATATATACCCTATGGATTTCAAGATGGATCGCGACGGCAAGGGAGCGAATCCCCGGGAGCATAGCGAACTATGTGACTGGGGTGAGTGAGTGCAGCCAACAAAGAGGCAACTTGAAAGATAACGGGTATATACTATGAACCAGCGCGGTGGCGGTGATATACAGCGCCTTTGGCCTTCCTCCTTTTCTCCCTCTAGCTCCTGCGACTTTAAGTCCTTTCCCTTGTTAGATTACGTTCAAATTCAGCTAACATACCAAGCAAGTGAAGAACGAAGGTTTTCTTTACTTGGTAGTAAAGCGGAGATTTCATGATATAGTATTAAAAGGTATTACCTTCTAATATTTAGGTGGAAGAAAATGGCAACCTCAGTAAAACTTGATGATAACTTGAAAAGCCGGATCCAGTATTTGGCAAAAGTGCGGCATCGTTCAGCTCATTGGATAATGCGTGAAGCTATACGTGACTATGTAGAGCGTGAAGAAAAACGTGAATCTTTCAAACAGGATGCATTGCGTGCCTGGGAAGCGTATCAAGAGAATGGACTACACCTGACACTTGAAGAAGCGGACGACTGGTTAGCTAAGCTCGAAGCAGGAGAAGATGCGGAGTTACCTGAATGCCACGTTTGATTTGGTCTCCGCCTGCTCTCGCTGATATACAGCGGCTCTATGGTTTTCTTGCTAAAAAAGACAAAGACACTGCTCGTCGAGCCATTAAAACAATACGTGCTGGCGTGAAAATGCTGGCACGTCAGCCTGAAGCAGGGCGCCCTGCTGACGATATGGATCCGGCATTTCGAGAATGGCTTATTGATTTTGGAAGTAGTGGCTATGTCGCCCTATACCGGATTGAGGGTGAAACAGCAACAATTTTTGCTGTACGACATCAAAAAGAGGCCGGATATTAAAATCAGACAAATGACGGCTAATGAGAAATAATCACCATTACCGGTTTTATCACCCATTACCCAGCATGCATATTTAAATATTTCACCATCCTTAAACCCAGGGATTTAGTATTGGCACACCGGTCAATTCAAAATCAATTACATTTCGTGTGACGACAGTCATACCATGAACCAGCGCGGCGGCGGCGATAAGGGCATCACGCTCTGAGCGTGGATCTGGAACATGCAACCGGGCACACCGCTGTGCCACAGCCGTATCTACCGGCAAGATCCGACCAGTAAATTCCGGTACTACATGGTGGTTGAACCATGAGCGCAATAATGTGCCTTGGATTATGGTTCGGAGACAACATTGGTATCAAGAACAAACATCATGAGAAATTGGCTGGGCGGCTATTGATAGCGACACATGGTGGATTGAATTCAATATCTTCAACACCGGGCATTGCTAAAGCATCAGCGATGTTTCTACGCTGCTTGGTGATTCGTTGATATTCCTCAATGGTTAGCAGGACATGAGCCGGTTTGCCACGATCTGTGATGAACACAGGGCCGTTTTTAGCCGCTTTCTTTGCCCTGCTGACATCCTGATTAAGCTCCCGACTTGATAAGGTTGTGATTGACATGGTACACCTCGATATGACAGCTAATTTATGTAGGCACATTACTACATAACGCTAAGGGGTACAAATTTTAGCCATTCACCCTCTTAGCATTTCAAGAGAAATTAAGTCAAATGTGCCATCACCAACCGCGTAGCCGAAGCAAGTACATCACGGCGTGATTCGGCATCTTGCTGAGGTTGGGTAAAGTAAACTGCCAGAACTACAGGTACCCCCTTTGGCGACCAAAGTACCGCGACATCATTAGTGGTGCCATAATCACCCATACCGGTTTTATCACCCACTACCCAACCAGCTGGAACACCAGCGCGAATACTGGCATCTCCGGTGGTATTTCCTTTAAGCCAGGCGATTAATTGTTCACGTTGTGGAGCTGCAAGCACCTCTCCAAGCACGATTTTCTTCACGCTGGCCGCCATTGCGGCAGGTGTTGTGGTATCTCTGAGGTCACCGGGAATGGCACTGTTCAAATCGGGTTCACAGCGATCGAGTCGAAATGCAGGATCACCAATACCTTGAACAAAGCGATTCACAGCCTCTAATCCACCCAATTCTTTAATCAATAGGTTTGCTGCGGTGTTGTCGCTGTATTGCACTGTTGCTGCACATAATTGTGTGACGCTCATACCTTGGTGTATATTTTTGCGCGCAATGGGAGCATAAGAGAGTAAGTCGGACTCACGATAATGAATATGTTTTGCTAACAATTCTGATTGGGACATGCTTTTGTGCAATACTGCTGCAACAAGTATCAGCTTGAAAGTACTACAGAAAGGAAAACGCTCATCCCCTCGGTACTGAATTTCCTGACCGTTCGCTGTATTAATCAGCGCCACGCCTAAGCGGCCTTTTGTGCTGTTTTCCAGTTCGGCAAGTTGTTTATGTAGGGATGAGGGAATGGCACCAGCCCAGGCAGGAAAAGCAAAATTGACCAATGGAATGGTAATACCGGCTAATAACAACGAACGCCGAAACGGAGAATGTTTCATATTTGTATCTCGTAAATAGATGGTAGAAAAAGTGCATTATAGAGAGAAAAAAGGGATATCGCACTATTTTAATAATATTTTATTATGGTGATTTTAATCATAATAAGCGCTGCTTTTAATTTTAAATATAATGTTAAATAATCCTTTATTTAATAAAGTAGTAATTATAATCAAAAGGTTATAAAATTGTTTTAGTTATTTTTTGTTCATTTTACATCCTGTGTGATAAATTGAACGCAATAACCTTATGTGAATAGGTTATATTATTTTTGCGGTATTTTTATTCTATGTGTTTGGCGATATTTTATTGATTTTAAATGATTTTTATTTAATGAGATGTGTGAATATAAAATTCAGCTTTTATCAAAGAAAACTCGTTTTAAATAGTAATCATCAAAAATATAAATGCAAATTCATCATTGTAATTTAATGAATTAAATTATTAAAATAATAATCTTATTTTGAATTTTATTGTTAAATGAAAAATCAATACATTGTTTTTATGAATTTCCTATTAAAAAAATCATATTGAAATTATTTATAGGGAATAATAGTTTTAATTATCTTTCTTTAATCAATTAAGTGAATCAGCGATAAAAACTTTCTACCAGAATTCACATATCTATATTTTTCAAGAATATTAAATAAAATCAATCTCTCTTTATCATGTCATGTAATCATGTAATATAGTTACCCATCAATTTAGTAACCTTATAAAACTATCAACGATGATAATAAATATATCAATGTGTTTATTCTCACCCGCGAGATCCCTTAGCATATAAAATTAATTTTTTCAATGTTAAATTTGTAAAAATATTAAATTTTCATGATGGCTCACTAATTTATAAATTTTTAGATAATTACTCTTTAAATTATCTCCATCAATCTATACTTACCTAGCTGGTTAATATTTTTAGAACACTTTTTTAACTTTATATTAACTTAATAAGGATATGCATCATGGGTGTTTTTCAGTACAAAGACTTTGATGACACTACTTCCAAAGAGTTATTTTCCGACGCAAAAACTATCGCCGGGTATGCTTATCATAATCTGGGCAGCGGATTTGCCGAGGGGTATTACAACTATGGTTTTGGTTTAGGGATGCCATTAACGTTGTTGACTGCAATTCTCGGTAGCACGACATCGCAGGGCATCACACCTAAATTGCCTTGGAATCCGGACGCAGAAAAACAGGCACAAGATAAACTCAATGACGCAGGATGGTTTACTATCAGTGCTGATGAGTTAGGTTATCAGGGAAAAACTGATGCCCGCGGTACTTTTTTCGGCGAAAAATCAAGTCATTCCACTGCTCAGGCAGAGGTAATGGGAAAATATGATGCTGATGGTAATTTGATTTCTATCGGCATTGCGTTTCGCGGTACGAGTGGTCCTCGAGAGTCAATTATTACCGATACATTTGGCGACATTATGAATAATGTGCTAGTAGCGTTAGGTAAGAAAGACTATTCGAATGACTACGCGCCAAACGCTTTCGGCCGGCTGCTGGATCATGTAGCCAATTATGCCAAAGCTCACGGTTTGACGGGCAATGACGTTGTGGTCAGCGGCCATAGTTTGGGTGGGTTAGCTGTGAATAGTATGGCGGAGTCTAGCGATACGAAATGGGGGGGATTTTACTCCCAGTCGAACTATATCACTTTCGCTTCGCCATCACAGTATGAGAAAGGTAACAAAGTGCTGAACGTGGGATACGAGAATGATCCCGTATTCCGCGTATTAAACGGCACTAGCATTGATTCATCATCCGCGGGAGTTCACGATACACCAAGGGACTCTGCGACAAATAATATTGTTAATTTTAACGATCACTATGCATCAAACTGGTGGAATGTGTTGCCCTTCTCCATTGCTAATGCGTCAACTTGGGTTTCGCATGTGACGCCATTTTACCAGAGCGGCATGCAACGTATTATGGAGTCAACGTTCTACGATCTGACTCATAGAGACTCTACTATTGTTGTCAGTAATCTTTCCAACGTCACCCGTGAAAATACTTGGGTGCAGGATTTGAACCGGAATGCTGAGAAACACACTGGTAGTACTTTTATTATCGGTACCGACGGCAACGACCTAATTAAAGGTGGTAAAGGAAACGATTATCTGGAAGGGCGCGACGGCAATGATATCTTCCGTGATGATGGCGGATTTAACATTATTGCCGGCGGGAAAGGCCATAATACCTTTGATTTACAGAAGTCACTAAAAAATGCAGAAATAGCCTATGACCAGGCAGGTACATTGTATATGCGTGATGCACAAGGCGGCATTACCATTGCTACGGATATCTCGGCTATAAGAAGTAAGGAAAGTACCTGGCTGTTTCTGACTAAACAGGTGGATTCTCAAGTCAGAGCCGAGGGTTTGTATTCTAGCAATGGATTGACGAAATACGCCAATTCAGTCACAGGCAACGATGGGAATGATACTCTGACTTCTAAAACCTCCGGTAGCTGGTTGTTCGGTCTGGATGGCGATGATACGTTGATCGGTTTCGGCAACAATAATGTCTTCGTCGGTGGTGAAGGTAATGATGTTCTGAAAAGTCAGGGTAATAACAATACCTTCCTGTTCAGCGGTGATTTTGGACAAGACATCATCTATGGTTACAACAAGACGGATAAACTGGTGTTCTTGGGTACCGAAGGCAGCAGTGATAAAAGTAATTATCTGGATCATGCTTCTATGGTGGACAATGATCTGGTGTTTACCTTCGGGCAAAACTCAGTCACTCTGGTTGGCGTCAGCATGGATAGCTTATCGGTAGATAACATAATACTGGCATAACATATAAATCATGCGATACCCCTATTCATGAAGTGGCCATGTAAAAATGGCCATCTTTTTTTAGAATCAACTGAATAGTCAACATGGCAAAACAGAGATTTTCATTTATTTTCCGACCACGATATTTTCTGTTAATAAAGTGTGACCAACGGCATATTTCGCCTGCCATGCTTTAGGATTGATCAAATAATGTTGCCGGAAGCGTTTAGAAAAATGGCTTGGACTGGCGTAACCTACTGCGGTAGAAACATCAATGACACTCATACCTTTTTTCAATAAATCTTCTGCGGTCGTCATGCGGACATTTTCCAGATATTGATGGAAAGTGCGAAAAACAACAGCACGAAATCCCTCTTTTAATTTCCGTTCATTTAAACCAACCGCTCTTGATAATGATTTTATTGTCCAAGGGTAATGATAATCACTGTTAATTATTTTTATTGCATTATAAACGGCTCGGCGTTGTAACCCACTGACCATATTATATTGACAATCATAAACTTGAGACGCCACACAAGCGAGTATTTCTAACGCTTTTGCCTTTAAATAAACCTTTCTTACATTGCCACTTAATTGGCACTCTTCTATTTGGTTCACTATTTGCATAAATGGTGGGTAGATAGGACATGCCATCATCAATACATCACTGTGACTGGCGTTCTTTTCAAAACCTGCCGCTAATTGAGTAAAAGGTGGCAATTCCTGAGCTGCAATTTCGTTCAATGAAAAACGAATGTCGAGTATATGCCATGATCCGCAGCCAAAGAAGTTCATGCCTCGCGTCATTTTCGGTGAATAGAAAAATATCATCATTCCCGGATGAATATCTAATTCATCACCATTTTCAATCGCCATTTTTCCTCTCCCGTTTAAAATAAACGCGATTGACACCGTTGGCGGTCCTTCACAATATTCTGTGACATCTTTGTTGAGTTCAAAGCATAGCCGATTTATGTGAATGCCGTCAGATAATTCCTCAATCAATAAGGGAGTATTTGTATTCTTTTTATCTGCATGTGAATGCACGCAATTGCAATGGTCAGCCGTGAAAACTTCTAATTTTTTGCTATAGATTGTCTTCATGAGATCCCCTATAAAATTAGCATCAGACACCAGTTAAAAATTATTTCCGTACTTAAAATAATAGTTTTTACATATTATAGACATTATATTTTTACTGTATATATATACTGTGTGTATATATTGTATTGTAAATATCACGCAATTTATCATTAATGATAATCATTATCAATAGTACGTAATGCGCTACTTTTGTCCCTATTCCGTTAGCCCTGATGGAATACTATCGATAGTCTCCCGTTATGTTTTTTGTTTTACCACACCTAATTTTTGTAAAACATGATTTAAACAGTGCATAACGAGTTATTTATATGAGAAAAAAATACGCTAAGGCGTCTGTTTTATGTTGTTTAATTTCGCCTATGGTATGGGCAGAACATTCGTCTGGCGCGACAGAAGATGCTTTGATTGTGACGGCCAATAAACGGGAAGAAGCGTTAAATAAAGTGGATGGTAGCGTTCTGGTTAAAACAGGCGAAGAACTTGTACAGGCCGGTATCACTCAAGTACAAGATCTTGAACGCGCTTTTCCTGGTTTACAAATCCGCTCACGAGGTAATAGAACCTATTCAGCAACCACCATTCGCGGTATTAGTTCACCGGATTTCTATTCGCCTTCTGTTCGAATTTATGTCGATGGCGTTCCTCAAGATCACCAATTCCTAACACAAGAATTAATCAACGTGGAACGTGTAGAACTATTACGCGGTCCGCAAGGGACTTTATATGGCGGAAATGCACAAGCGGGTGTTATTAATATCATCACTCGTTCGCCGCAAGAAGGCCCTTGGCTTAATCTTTCTGGTAATTACTCCAAGCTGAAACAAGGTGGTTCTTTCAGCGGATCAATACCGCTTATTGAAGATCTCCTTTATGGTAGTACCAGCCTGCGTTGGGTAAAAGAGCTTGGGCAAATTGATGTACCAAATCGTGGCGATAAAAATATTGATTCCAGCAAAACCTGGCTTGGACGAGGGCAACTGACATTTGCACCAGAAGATTCTTCGTTCAGTGCTGAACTTAGCTTTGCTCATGAAGATCTCGATTCCCATGAAGAAGTCTATTTAAACGACGAACAATTTCGTCGGAAAGAATATGATGGCCCTATCCCTGATTTAACCCGTTGGGTTAACAGTTATGCATTCAAGGCTGAATATGATTTTGGCGACAGTGTATTAACCAGTGTGACTTCTTATCAGGATCGCGATATTTACCGTGATTTCATTGGTGGTAAATGGAAAGAGAAACACCATGCCACCACGCAAGAGCTGCGTTTGAACTCCAATTTCTCAAATGGGATTACCAGCGTTCTCGGTGGTTGGTTTTCAGATGAAAAGAATAAACATCATACCAGTGGTTACCCCGGTTACTATGGCAATGCGGCTAACACAATAAAAGGAAAATCGCTGGCACTGTTTGGTGAAGTGAAATTGCCCTTTGCTTCTCAGTGGGATCTGACCTTGGGTGGCCGTTTGTCCCATGAAAAATCGCAGATAGACTATGCTGGCCGTTCTGGCATGGCAGCAATCGAAGCTTTTGATAACCAAGTTTCCAGCAATGAATTTACGCCTAAAGCCGCATTGGGTTGGCAATTGACGCCAGATACCCGTTTCTATCTCTCTGCTACGAAAGGATATAAACCCGGTGGATTCAATAACATTGTCTACTCCGCCAATGATAGAAAACCCTACGATACCGAAACCTCAGATAATTATGAGTTTGGCTGGCATACCTCGTTCTTTGGTAACGCAGTGACGTTAGACAGTGCTGTTTACTACATTCGTTCGAAAGATAAACAAATTTATGTTGGTCCGATCGGTGCACAGTTTATACGCAATGTGGGTAAAGCAGAGAGCAAAGGCATTGAATTGAGTAGCCAAATTAAACCAATGAAAGGGCTGAAATTTTCTCTCGGGGGAAGTGTAGGCAAATCAAACTTCATTGATGCAACCGATACAGAGAATGGCATAAGTTATAACGATAAACGTCTGCCTTATGCGCCAGATGTCATGCTCAATGCAAGTTTTGACTACTTGATTGATCAAACGTTGTTACCCGGTAACCTCTATTTAAATGCCGGTGCCCGCTACTATTCAAAAAGCTACTTTAATGAAGCGAATACCCTTGAACAGGGAGGATACACCCTCTATGACGCTTCATTAAGTTTAGAAATGGCACATGGGATTAATGTAAAACTCTATGGCGAAAATCTGGGTGATAAAAAGTATCGTGTCTCCAGTTTCACCGTGGGGCCAAATACGCTCAGTATGATCAATAAGGGCTTGAATGTTGGGTTGGATGTGAGTGTCTCGCTATGACGCACAATATCTCCCATCCCCGCCATATATCGTTACTATTGTTGACGTTGGCGGGGGTTTACACCCTCCAAAGTACTATCGGCATGTTAACGTTACAAAGTATGCCAGCGTTTTTGCGTAGCCACGGCGTAACCCCGGATAAAATCGGCTTGCTCTACTTGCTGATGCTGCCTTGGGCATTCAAATTCCTTTGGGCGCCTGTTATAGAGCGCTATCGTAAATCTGGTTCGGGGGATACAAACCCCCGTCGTATCATGATTTGCGGAAATCTGTTAATTACCTTGCTTTTTTGTTCAATGTCACTGGCAAAACCTGCCGAACATATGCCGCTGATTATCGTCGGTCTGTTTCTGATCACCATTTGTTTGACCGTGGTGGATACCACCACCGATGGCCACGCTATTGACCGGTTATCGCCAAAACATCGCCCTTGGTGCAATGTTATGCAAGTTGGCGGCGGTTATTTGGGTTCTATCATCGGCAGCGGTCTGTTTCTATACCTTGTTTCACTGTATGGTTGGCACATTGGCGCCGGGGTGTTAGCCATAGTGATTCTATTGATGTCACTGCCTGCCCTGTTTTTACGGGAAACACAGGTAGAAAAAGCACCAACGGTTTTAAAAGCCCCGGTTGCCCCTTCTCTCAAAAATGCACTCCGTCGGGCGCCGGTTAGACAAGCACTGGTTTTGATATTGCTATGTATGATCGGTACGCGTCTTTCACTTGGTATGCTTTCGCCGTTTTTGATCGATCGCGGTGTGGATTTAACTCAACTTGGTATCATTGCCGCCAGTGGTGGTGCATTAGCTGGATTATCTGGTGTTCTGCTTGGTGGTATCATTGTACGTAAATTCGGTGCTATCCAGACTTTACTGTCTGTCATGCTGCTTGAATCTATCGTATTAGCCTGTATCTTCTGGCTTGCCCGGCAACCAGAAGCGCCGTTATCCCTGCTTTCAGCCGCATATGTTTTCATCACCTTAATCACCGCCGCCAAATTTGTTGCGCTGTATACCCAGATGATGTCGCTCGCTGCGGGTGCTCAGTCCGGTGTGGATTTTGCGTTGATGCAATCCGCAGATATGGGTATTGCAATTATCTGTTCAGTGTTGGGTGGATTGATTGTTACTAAAGCAGGCTATTCTGCCCTTTTCGTTCTTGCACTTCTCTTCACCTTCATTGCCTTGTTCTGGACATTGCGTAAATTCCATAATTTCCACAAGGAGAGCGTGAATGCGTAATCATGATACTTCTGTTCAGAGTTCGCCGGAGCAGCGTGCGGCTGATGCCGGCGTTATTAAAGAATTATGGTATATGATGCGCCCATACCGCACGTTGAGTTACGTTGCTATTGCACTTGCCATTCTTTCCGCCGGCCTGCAAATGTTGCCGGCGGCGGTTGCCGGGCTCATCACCCAATCTATCTATGACGGGCAATATGACACGCTATTGAATTATGGCGCTATGTTATTGGGATTTACATTTGCCGCTATGTTGACCTTTAGTGGTTCAACGTTTTTTGCTCATTTGATCGCTGCCGATGTGCAAGCTGATGTTCGCCGCAATATCAGCAGTAAGTTGAAGTCTGTCCCTTTGGGTTTTTTCATGCTGACCGACAGCACTGAAATAAAAAAGATGATGCTAGATGACGTCGAACAGCTTGAAGATGGTATTGCCCATATCATTCCAGAGATGTCTGCTACCTTATTCGGTCCATTGATTGCATTGAGTGTCATGTTAGCCATTGATTGGCGGTTAGCCTTAGCAGCCTTCGCGCCAACTTTGGGTGCCTGCCTGTTATTCGTCTATATTCAGATAAAAGTTCAAGCGACAACTCAGCGTTTTTATGCAGCCCAAAACCGTATTGCTTCAACAATGGGTGAAGTTATTAATGCGATTCCTGTGGTCAAAACCTATTCAGGCGGCAAGGTTGCGTTGCAACGCGCTGAGAAAGCGTTTACTGCCCTGACTCGGATTATTGATGTTTGGGTTGAGAAAGTACAGGTCAAATCCAGCCGGTTTTTCGTGTTATCCAGTGCTAACCTGTTGTTTGTCCTCCCTTTGGCGGTCTGGTTATTGAACCGACAAGAGATCACTTTATTCGAATTCACTTTCTTTATTTTGGCGGCAATGGCATTCGGCAATATTGCCTCATCTATGTTTGCTGTGATGACACGTTTGCAACAGCAAGAGGCATTGATCACACGCTATCGTTGGTTAATGAATCAACCTGAACTGGCACCTTGTACCCAAAGCCAAACACCAGCCGATCACAGCGTCGCTCTGCACAATGTCAGTTTCTCCTACCAAGATAAGCAGGAGAATGCATTAAATAACATTTCATTTTCTATACCGGCGGGCAGTTCATTAGCTTTAGTCGGTGCCAGTGGTTCGGGTAAATCTACTGTAGCGAGTCTTATCGCACGTCTTTGGGACCCTCAGCATGGTCAGGTTACTATTGGCGGTGTTGATATCCGTAATATGGATGAACCGACACTACGCAATAACGTCTCTTTTGTTTTCCAGCGTGTGTTTCTGTTCAACGATACGGTGGCTAATAACATACGATTAGCCCGTCCTAATGCCTCACAGGCCGAAGTTGAAACGGCTGCTATCGCAGCGCAAGCACATCAATTTATTCAGCAATTACCGCAAGGCTACGACACCGTACTGAACGGTGGCGTGAGTTTATCGGTAGGTGAAAAACAGCGTATTGCCGTTGCCGCCGCTATTCTAAAAAACGTCCCGATTCTTGTATTGGACGAAGCTACAGCCTATGCCGATCCAGAATGTGAAAAAGAGATGCAACAAGCGCTCAATGCTCTATGCCGCAATAAGACAGTGATTGTCATTGCCCATCGTCTACCGACTATCCGTCATCTTGATCAAATAATGGTTTTAGATAAAGGACAGATTATCGAACAAGGAACCCATGAAGAACTGGTCGCACAGCAAGGCGCATACGCCAGACAGTGGGCTGCTTGGCGGGGAGAAAAAACCGGGGCCGGAGCAAATTATCATGGGGCTATTTAATCGTCTCCAGCAACATCTATCACCAAAACTGCAAAGAGTTTGGTTTAAAGGATTGTTATATAAACAGTTTGATACCGTTGCGATTATGGCTCAACTTGCTATTGCTGCTTGGGCTATTACCCATCTAGGGGAAAGTGACAATCCTATGTTGCCGCTTATCACTTTGGGATTACTGGTTATTTTACTGTTGCTGCGGTTTACTTTTATGGCTCGCGCATTATGTAAACTCACCATTGCCGCCTATGGTTTAGGCATAGAAATTCGTCGCTCTCTGCTACAACACCTTGTCAGTATGTCTGTCGCCACTATTCGGGGATTGAGTGCTGGAAAAATAGCGTTGACGTTATCTGAAGATGTGCAATGGCAGGAAAATCAGTCAGCCTATACCACACCGCAAATCGCTTGTCAGGTGATGATGCTGACTCTCATCTACCTGGCTTTATTCTGGTTCGATTGGGTGGTTGCCGGTAGTGCATTATTAGTGCTGATGGTTGGGATGTTCATCTTGGGGGCTATCCGTAAAAAACTGGATGAAATATTGCGCTTGCGTGCCACTATGATGGCTGATGTATCCGAAGCTATCGTTGAGTACGCCCAAGGTATGTCCTTTATTCGTGCTGCGGCAGCGACCACGACGGTAGAACAGCGTTTTGACCGCGAAATCGACCAATTACGTGTCGCATTCCGCCGCGGGGTATTCAGAAGTATTCCGCTACTGAGCCTGTTTTACATCATCATTGATACCAGCGTGGTCGTTGGCATTCTGGCTGGCGCTCTGCGCTTTAATTCACCAGAAGCATTAACACTCTCAGAAATACTTATCACGATTCTGTTGTTGTTTGCCACGATGACCCCTCTACGTGGGATCATCCCCTTACTCAATATTACGGCCTTAACGCAAGTAGGTGAAACCCATATTGCAGAGATAGAAGCCGTTGCAACGCAAGCTTCCGGGCCACTAGCCGCGCCAGACAAATATGATGTTGAAGTGAATAACATCTCATTTAGCTATCCAGGTACGAATCAACCCGCTATCCAAAATGTGTCATTTTATGCGCCGCAAGGCAGTATGACCGCTATTGTCGGACCCAGTGGCAGTGGGAAATCCACACTGGCTTATCTGCTGCTCTCTTTCTATCAACTGGATAAGGGAGAAATCCGTCTGGGTGGGAATGATATTCATCATTACCAAACCCAGGCACTGTATGACACCGTTACTATGGTATTTCAGGAAACCGCACTATTTCAGGATACCGTCGCTAACAATCTCCGGTTGGGTGATCCCGGTGCAACCCAGTTAGAACTGGAGCAGGCTGCTCGCCTTGCCAATATTCACGATACGATTATGGCATTACCGCAAGGGTACGATACACCGCTAGGGGTGGATGGCGGTACTCTGTCTGGTGGCGAGCGTCAGCGCCTTGCTATTGCCCGGGCTATCTTAAAGCAATCTCCAGTTTTATTCCTTGACGAAGCAACAGCTTCTCTCGATCCCGAAAATGAACAGTTGATACAACAGGCGTTTGATTCTCTTACCCAGAATAAAACGGTCTTTGTTATCGCTCATCGGTTGAGCACGATAACTCGCGCTGACCAAATATTGGTGATGGATCATGGAACCCTTTGTGATAGTGGCACTCACGACGAATTGTTAGGACGTTGTTCACTTTATCAATCCCTTTGGGAAAACCATCTTGGCTCAGAGGAGCACTGGCATCTATACCCAAATAAGCCAAATAAGGTGTAACCCCCCGTTTTATAACCGTCATTATTTATAGGATATCTTCATGCACAAGGATCTTGTCTTTCCAGATTCACTGCGTCAGATCATATCTGGCCTGTTTACTCAAAAAAATACACTGGTGAATGATAACGACGATTTAATTCGCAAGGGGCTGGACTCAATGCAAATGATGGCATTGTTAAACCAGTTGAGGCGTCAAGGATATCGCGTCACCCTTCGTGAACTTTATCAAAAACCCACACTGTATGCCTGGAGCCAGCTTCTGCAACGTCATGCGCCTGTTACTCACACAGCACTTAAGCCTGATGCGGCGCAGCCACTGATTACAGATGCTCGTCCGTTCCCGCTGACCGCAGTACAACATGCTTATTTTGTTGGGCGTTCGCCAGAGCAGACGTTGGGAGGAGTAGGTTGCCATTTATATCAAGAATTTGACGGTATCGGGTTGGAACCTGAACAACTGGAAGCGGCAATTCATAGGTTGATTCAGCGACATCCGATGTTACGAGTGCGGTTTTTGCCCGATGGTCGCCAGAAAGGGATGGCTGATGCTTATTGGAAAAAATTAACGGTTCATGACCTGCGCAGCTTGACAGCAGAAGAACAGCAACAAGCGCTGAATAATATACGTGAACAACTAAGCCATCGGGTATTACAGGTTGAACAAGGGGAGACGTTCGATATTCAGCTAAGTCTGTTTGGTGAGAATCAGCACCGGTTGCACGCTAATATTGATTTGCTGATCATGGATGCTGCCAGTTTTAGCCTGTTCTTTACTGAACTGGCGGCATTAATTGTTAAACGTAACCTGCCTGTTATCCCTTCCGACTATGATTTTTGCAGCTATTTAGCGCAATATCAGGCTCAATTTGCGCAGGCTCGACAAGAAGCAGAGATATTCTGGCGTAACCGGTTAGATATCCTTCCCCCTGCCCCGCAACTCCCTTTGGCTAAGGAACCTTCCCTAATAAAAAACGTCCGCATTCAGCGCAGATGTTTCCGCTTGGCTCCTGAACATTGGCAACGTTTTAAACAACTTGCTCAACAAAATGGTGTTACGCCAACGATGGCATTGGCGACCGCATTTGCTGGTCTATTATGTCGCTGGAATCATGCCCCCCGCCTGTTGTTTAACCTGACATTGTTTGATAGAGCGCCGTTGCACACCGCAGTTGATAGCCTGCTGGCCGACTTTACTAATATTCTGCTATTAGATATTCCCGCTGATAATTTGCCGTTCTGCCAACTCGCTAAAGATGCGCAGGCAACATTTGCCGAAGCTTACGAACACCGCCATTGGTCTGGTGTAGAAGTTTTACGTGAACTTAAAAAACGCGGTAGTCATCCATATGGTGCGCCAATTGTGTTTACCAGCAATTTAGGCCGACCTTTATATGGTGAAAATACCCGTGATGTTCTGGGAAAACCAAGTTGGGGAATATCACAAACACCTCAGGTATGGCTGGATTTCGTTGCATTTGAACATGAAAACACGCTGAATATTCAGTGGGATAGTAACGATGAACTCTTCCCTGATGGGTTAATGGATACCTTATTTACCGCTTATCAGGGGTTCATTGAACATCTAACGGAAAACGCCACACAGTGGAGTAAAGAATTACCGGATCTGATGCCTAAATCACAATACCAGCTTCGGTATCAGATCAATGACACAACTGAACCTTTGCCGGATGCCCTTCTGCATGAAGGTGTGTTTTTGCAGGCAGAACGTACACCAAATATTGTTGCTTTGGTGACTAATAATAAGGAAATCAGTTATGGTGAATTAAGTTTGGCCGCTCGCTGGTTAGCAACCGTGTTGCAAAAAATGTCGGTTATACCGGGAGATCGGGTTGCCATTAGCATGGAAAAAGGCGTCGGACAAATTGTTGCGGTATTGGCGATACTTTATATCGGCGGCGTTTATGTACCGGTTCCTGTTGATCAGCCAGTAAACCGACGTCGTGCTATCTGCGAAAGTGCTGGAATTCGTATCGTTATCATTGATCCTGAACAACACATTGATCTTGAAAAACACAGTGATGACTGGTCACAAGATGTACACTGTGTTTCCTGGCATCAGGATGAGCAATGGCCACCTTTGGCAAACATGGTTAAGCGTGCGGTTACTGATCCGGCTTATATCATCTATACCTCTGGTTCAACCGGTATGCCAAAAGGAGTCGTTATCAGCCACCAGAGCGCACTCAATACCTGTTTGGATATCAATCGCCGTCATCAGGTCCAAAGTAGCGATCGGTTATTGGCACTCTCTGCTCTACATTTCGACCTCTCCGTTTATGACATTTTCGGTATTCTCACCGCGGGAGGTGCGCTGGTATTAATTAATGAAGCACAGCGTCGTGACCCATCAACCTGGGAAATGTTGATCGCGCGTCATCATGTGACGTTGTGGAATAGTGTGCCCGCACTGTTCGATATGTTACTGACCTATTGCGAAGGCATGGAGGTCGATGCGCCGAAAGCACTTCGTACTGTGATGTTGTCCGGGGACTGGATTGGCTTGTCACTGCCTGAACGTTACCGCGCCTTCAATCCTGATGGTGTTTTGGGTGCAATGGGTGGTGCAACAGAAGCGGCTATTTGGTCAAACGAATATATCGTCAAAGAAGTTGAAGCACAGTGGCGCTCCATTCCGTATGGCTATCCTTTAGCTAACCAGCGTTACCGTGTCGTAGGTGAAGATGGCCGTGATTGTCCTGACTGGGTTGTCGGTGAGCTTTGGATTGGTGGTGCCGGTGTCGCATTAGGCTACTTTAATGATGAAGAACGCACTTCCGCTCAATTTGTTGTCGATCAAGGGGAACGCTGGTACCGCACTGGTGATCTAGGTTGTTACCATCCTGAGGGCTGGCTTGAATTTCTGGGACGTCGTGATAGTCAGGTAAAAATTGGTGGTTACCGAATTGAATTGGGAGAAATTGATGCTGCCCTTAATCAGGTAATCGGAATCAGTAAAGGGGTGGCACTCGCCAGTGGCGAAAAAGAGAAGTCGCTAGTGGCGTTCCTTGAATTGGAAGGTGATTCTTTATGCCAACGGGTAAATCGTGCGCCTCAGTTACCCGCGGGCTATCGTGAGCTGTTCCCTGCAATGCACGCAATAACCGCAGATAGCAGTGGACCTCAAGTTGCAATGTTCCTGCTGGAACATCTATCTCGTCACGGTATTACCTTTACTTCACCGCAGTCACTGACGGATTGCTTGAAGCGCTATCAGCCCCAACCGGAATACCATGACTTGTTTGCCCGTATGTTGGCATATCTTTGTCAATGTAAGGTACTGGTTGAATCTACACAGCATATATATCAGGCCGGATGGTTACCTGCTACATCCAATAATGGGGCGATAGGTATCCCGGAACGTTGGCATGCTGTGCTACATGATGTTCTTACCGGGCAACAGACGGCGATCGCATTACTTGACGATCCGCAATTCGCACCGGAACAACAACTGTTTGTATTGCCAGAAACCCAGCAGTGGTTAGCAGGGTTGCAACAGGTCATCACTGCCCTTTCTCAGCGATTACAACGCCCCGTGACTTTGATGGAGTTTGATGCTCGCAGCGGTCGCTGTGCGCAGTGGTTGGCTGAGCATATTACTGATCAGCACTTCTGTTATCTCGGCTTTGAACGTTCTCAAGCATTGGTCAATCAGGCGCAAACACGGCTGAGCGGTTATGCTCATGCATCAGTACAATGTTGGTCTGAACGAAGTTGGCCTGAACAAGTTCCTGAATCGCTGCAACATCAGGCTGATATTATTCTGCTGAATAACGTATTACATCGGGAAGAAGATCCCGCATGTTGTGCCAAGGAATTGGTACCCCTTGCTCAACCTGGCGCGTTGATATTGGTAATGGAGTTGCAACAGGCATCGTCTCTTTCCCTGATTACGACTGAATTGCTTTCACCTCAAGGTATTCAATTACGTTCTGCGTCACAGTGGTTATCGCTATTACCACAACGATTGCCATTACAGGTTGAAACGCCAATTACCATCGGTAACCTTAATGTGTTATTGATGCGATCAAGTGACAGTGTCACCATTCCTGATCGGGAAAAAATTAAGTCTGTGCTGGCACAACATCTGCCGGGATATATGATTCCACAGCGCTTGCATATCATTCCTCGCCTGCCACTGACACCTAACGGCAAAATTGATCGTAAGGTGTTGTCGCAAGAACTACAGTCTGCGACAAAAACAGAGACATCATCACGCCGGAATGAAGTGGTTTTGTTAAATGCAGTTGAACAAACCGTTGCTGGCATTTGGCAACGTTTGCTCAATACAGAGCAACTGGGCCGTGACAGTGACTTTTTCCAACTTGGTGGAGACAGTCTTCTGGCTACACGCTTGGTTGGTGAACTGACACAACAAGGCTTCAAAGGTGAACTGGGCCATCTTTTCCGTAACCCACAATTAGCTGCATTTGCGGCTACGCTGGTTCCTCTGGCTGAAACCTCATCAGCAGCGTGTGCTCTGCCGAAAGAGCAAAATGAATACCACCCTTTCCCACTCACGGAAGTTCAGCAGGCTTATTTGGTCGGGCGCCATCCGGGTTTCGCTTTAAGTGGTGTTGGCGCGCATTTCTTTATTGAATACCGGATAGAGCAATTAGATGTTCAACGTTTAAATCGGGTGCTAAATCGTCTGATTCAGCGTCATCCAATGCTCAGAACCGTGGTTGTTAATGGGCAGCAACAGGTATTAGAAAATGTCCCGCAGTTCTCCGTCAAACAACATCAATTCATCAATATAACGCGGGCCGACACATTACGTGAACAGCTTTCACATCAGGTATTAGATGCCGGCAACTGGCCGGTATTCGATTTCCAGCTTGCGCAAGATGATGGAATTATCTCCCGGCTATTTGTCAGTCTGGATAATCTGCTATTAGACGGGTTGAGCATGCAGATATTGCTGGCCGAATTAGAACAGCTCTATCTCGACGAGCAACATGAATTGCCACCATTGAAAGTGACATTCCGGGATTGTGTGTTATGCCAGCAGCAAATGCCGACGCACCAGCATTCGCTGCAATATTGGCAGGAGCAAGTGAAAACATTACCACTGGCACCACAATTGCCACTGCGTATTGCCCCGGAAGAGGTTCAATCCCCACGTTTTGTGCGCTATAGCGATCGGTTATCTGCATATGAATGGAGCCAGTTAAAACAACATGCAGCGCCTTATCAGATAACGCCTTCCGCGCTATTAATTGCGGCTTATGCAGCGGTTCTTTCTGCATTCAGTACTAAACCGGAGCTAACGCTCAACCTTACCCTTTTCGATCGTCCGCACTGGCATGAAGATATTAATCACATTCTGGGTGATTTCACTTCTCTGTTATTACTGGCCTGGCGCCCGAAGAAAAATTGGTTATCAAGTGCCCGTAGATTGCAACAACAGCTCTGGCAGGATCTGGATCACCGTCACATTTCAGCAATTAGAGTGATGCGTGAATTGGCACAGAGCCGTAGCCCCGATGCGGCCATTATGCCGGTCGTTTTCACCAGTGCATTGGGAACACACCAAGGGCAATTTCTTTCGCATTCATCATGGATGAAACCCGTTTGGGGTATTTCCCAAACGCCACAAATCTGGTTGGATCACCAGGTTTATGAATCTGATAATGAACTTTGTCTAAATTGGGATGCTGTCGAAGAATTGTTTGAACCGCGTCAGTTGCAAAACATGTTCAATAGCTACATGACGCTGTTGCGTACCCTTGCGGCACAGCCAGAAAGTTGGCATGCAGCACTGGAACAACTGATGCCACGCCAGCAATCCGTGATGGTTGAAAATACTGCTGTTGCCATTGCGCCATCACTGAGTTCAGCGGGATATGACCCACAAATATGCAGCGAAATTCAACGCCTGTTCTTGTCTATAACAAATCATCCTATTAACGCACAACAAAACTTTTTTGAGGCAGGAGCCAGCTCGCTACAGCTAATTCAATTGCATAGCAAATTACAACATGCGGGTTTTTATCATCTTGCCGTGACTGATTTATTTGCTTATCCAACAGCAGAGACGCTCAGTTTGCGCTGCCGGAAGGATCCCCGCGACGGAAATCGCCAGTCGATTACCCCTCGTCAGCGTCAACAACAAAAGCGTTTGCAACAACGGGAAAGACGTCATAAAGGAGCTGCATAATGACTGATTTAACACCTCACTACGATAATTGCGATCCTATCGCAGTGATTGGCCTTGCCTGCCGCTTTCCGCAGGCGCCAGATAGCGATACTTTCTGGCATAACCTGCAACACGGAGTTGAGTGTACTGTTCCACTCTCCCGTCAAACATTATTAGATGCAGGTATTCCTCCTGAAGTTATTGAGAGTGAAAATTTTGTCAATCGGGCAGCGATATTAGAGAAGGCGGAACAATTTGACGCCTCGTTGTTTGGTTATTCACGTCAGGAAGCGGAGATGCTCGATCCTCAACAGCGTCTTTTTCTCCAGACTGCCTGGCATGCCCTTGAGCATGCCGGTTATGCACCACGCCATGTCCCGTTGAAAACCGGTGTTTTTGGTAGTAGCCGAGTCAGTACTTGGCCTTCATGGTCACAATTTTCCATGACTGATGTTGGCAAAGTTAAAGGGCTTCAAGCGTTAATCAGTAACGATAAAGATTATCTTGCGACACGTACCGCGTATAAATTAAACCTAAAAGGCCCGGCACTGACGGTACAAACAGCGTGTTCAAGTTCACTGGTTGCCGTACATATAGCTTGTGAAAACCTGCGTGCCGGTGAGTGTGACATGGCGTTGGCTGGTGGTGTGGCAGTTTCTTTCCCGCAAGAAAGTGGTTACTTGTATCAGCCGGGAATGATCTTCTCCCCTGATGGGCATTGCCGCCCTTTTGATAGCCAAGCAAATGGCACCTATGGTGGCAATGGCGTTGGTGTTGTCACGCTAAAACGCTTAAGTGATGCTCTGCGCGATGGCGATCCCATCATGGCTGTGCTACGTGGCAGTGCAATTAATAATGACGGCAATGAGAAAGTTGGCTTTACTGCCCCTTCGGTTAACGGTCAGCGCAACGTTATTATCGAAGCACTTCAACTGGCGGATGTCAGTGTTGATGATGTTGGGATGATCGAGGCACATGGCACAGGAACGCCTCTTGGCGATCCGATAGAAGTTGACGCGTTACACAGCATATTTTCTGACCGTAGTGTGGCGGTACCGCCTTGTTATCTTGGCTCAGTGAAAAGCAATATGGGCCATCTTGATACGGCTGCCGGCATTGCTAGCTTGATTAAAGCGGTTCTGTCTGTTTGGCATGGACATATTCCACCGACGATCAATGTTCAGCAACCCAACCCAGCTTTACGGTTGGAACAAAGTCCATTCAAGCTGGCAACACAAGGGCAACGCTGGACACAAGCATTACGTACCGCGGGCGTCTCTTCGTTTGGTATTGGTGGTACTAACTGTCATGTCGTCGTGCAATCATTGCCAGAGAAATTACGTCGTCACCGTGTCCATCATGCGCAGACTTCGCCTTTATTGCTCTCTGCTGCTTCTGAATTTTCATTACGTCAATTGGCCCAACGTTATGCGGCTGCACTCAATGGTGCACCAGAGCATCATGCAGATTTGGCATGGACCGCATTACAGGGGCGTGATTTTTCATTACCCTGGCGTTTAGCGTTGACGCTAACGCCACAGAGTGCTGCAAATTTATCCGCTTTTGCCAACAAGAAACCAACACAAAATGTTTTCAGTGGGCAAATCAACAGCGAAAGTAAGCAACTTTGGCAATTTAGCGGCCAAGGTTGCCAATGGTCTGGCATGGGAAAAGCAATGTATGCCAGCTCTCCTGTTTTTTCCGCTATGTTGGATCGTTGCTGTGCAGCCTGTGCATCAGGGTTGGCATTGCCATTAAAAGCCGTGATGTTCGGAGAGCATGATGCCGCATTAGCCACCACCGAATACGCACAACCGGCAATTGTGGCGCATCAGATTGCACTGGCGGCACATTGGCGGGCGCTTGGATTGAAGCCTGATTATGTATTGGGGCACTCGGTTGGAGAATTTGCCGCTGCCGTTGTTGCCGGGATTCTCACACCTGAACAGGTGATGCCGCTCGTTGCGGTACGAGGCAAACTGATGCAAAGCTGCTCCCAAGGGGGCGCAATGCTGGCGGTTTTTGCCAATGAAGAAGAAGTACTTCCGTTCGTTTGTTCGCTGGCATTAGATTTGGCGGTTTGCAATGGCCCACAACACTGGGTTTGGGCCGGTACAGCGACGGAAATTGCTACTTTGGCGCAACGTCTGGAACAACAGCAGATTCGTTGCCAACGTCTAAACGTTGCCTGTGCAGCACATTCAGCCATGCTTGATGGCGTACTGGAGGCATTTTCTCTGCGTTGTAGCCAGTTGCAACCTACATTGGGGGAAATCCCGCTGATTTCTACCCTGACAGCCAATATTGCAACGGCTGAACAATTGGGTTCACCAGACTACTGGCGTAACCATATGCGTCAGACCGTACGCTATTACCCGGCGGTTGAATTTGCTCGCCAGCAAGGGGTGACATTATTCATGGAGATGGGGGCTGATGCACAATTAACTGGCATCGGGCGGCGTGTCAGTCTGCCACAGGAAACCTGGATTGCTAGCGTACAGCGCCAAGGCTCTCCAGAGACAACTCAGCAAACGGCTCTTATGCAACTTTACTGTGCTGGTGTGCATCTTGACTGGCCGCATCTTTTCTCGCTTACTGGGGAAAAATGTCATGCTCCGCTCTATCCATTTGATGAGCAGCATTATCGCTTCCCTGCAACCAAATCTGTGCAGCCCACAACCAATATCAATACTGGACTTGATGTCAATGCTCTGCTCGATCCTGCCATTGAGCAAAACCCCGATGCTGCAACACTACGTGAGTTGTATACCGATGCATTGGTATATCAATGTCATGGGCGTGATACTGAACAAGGTTTCAGTGCTATCGACACTATTCGGGCTGGCCGTCTGCAACCTCGTTGGCGCCCTTTGTTGGAACAATTGCTAACCTATTGCGTCCAGCAAGGTTATTACCGGGAAGTTTTTGGGCCAACAACAAGTAAAATGTATCGTCCTGATCGTCCCCTGCCATATGCCAAACGTAGATTATTAGAGGCACGTTTACTCACTGCTTTCCCTGCTTTGATTTATGCGGGTGAGCGTCTATTTGCCCTGTTAAGCGATCGTTGCGATCTGCCGCGTCAGTTTGTATCAGCACAAGCTGCAACCAACTCATGGCTTCCCGCACCACAACCGTGCCCCGATACCCACTATGCCCTACACTGGCGTACAATAAACATCACAGATAACCCAAGATCTTCAACGGCATATACTCTCCGTTCTTCAACTGAGAATGACGAGATAGTTAATCATTGGTGTCAGGCGGGTATTCATTTACAGCCAGAAAGCGGAAATATCTTATTGCTACTTACTGGCAGTGATGTACTTGAATTATGCAATCAAGTTATTACCGAACTAAAACGTGATGAAGAAATACCATTAACCGTTGTCACCTGTGGCGCTCAACCGGAAACCACCTTATCACCAGAGAATATCAATCCAGCTCAATATGCTGTCTGGGCATTGTTACGTGTCGCAGTTGAAGAATATCCCCATCGTCGTATTCAAGCGATTGATATTACTGATATCAACGATGCTGACGCTTTGTCATTAGCGCTTGGATATTTAAGTGAACATAACCGTTGGCTGAGAATACGTGGCAACCAAGTCTCGGTACCCGTTTTACAACGTCAATCCTTACTGCTTTCTCAACAGCCGATGTCGATTCCTCATCAGGGTTGGCATATCGTAACTGGGGGAATGGGCGGAATTGGTCAGATTTCCATCCGTTGGTTGTTGGCTCAAGGTGCACGTAGAATCGCGGTACTTGCCCGTCGTCAACATGCGGATTGGGATGCTTTTGTTCAAGAGTTATCACTGAATATTGAATGTGAGATCCGCTGGATTAACGTTGATGTTACTGATACGCCAGCTTTGTTAAATGCAGTGCAGACGCTGGCACAAGAGGATGGTATCGCCGGGGCAATTCATGCGGCGGGTATCGCTGATCACACCCAGTTGGCAGAACTTGAACCTCAACGTCTGTCACAAATGTTATCGATAAAAGCCCTAAGTGCATCGGCATTGCAAATTGCTCTTAAGCAACATAATGCACACTATCTGTTGCTCCATTCTTCTGCCGCATCAATGTTAGGTGCTCAAGGGCAAGGTGCTTATGCCGTTGCCAATGCTTACCTGGAATCTTTGGCGCTGACAGCACCGAGTCCGTTGATGGTAAAAACACTGGTTTGGGGTGTTTGGGGAGGCGTTGGTATGGCCCGCGAGCGGCGATTAGTGGAAAAATTGGCACAAGATGGCATGTTACCGTTCAGCGTCAATGAAGGTATCTGGCATTTTAATCAATCTCTGCGTACCGCATCTCCTTGCTATCTGGCAATACGGTTAGATGAGCATCATCCTGATATTTCGCGACGTTTACAGGCTGACACTGCTCATATCCATCCAGTGGCAACCCCAGCTCCTTCATACTCTGTCGATAACACGCTGTATCAGGACAGTGAAGAACGGCTTAATTGGTTGCGTCAACGTATTGCTGCATTGCTACGATTAGAACAGCCTGAATGTTTGGCACCGCAACAGGACTTACTGCAATTTGGTTTGGATTCCCTGCTGTTCCTGGAGCTAAATGCGGTGATCCACCAGCAATTTGGTTTCAGATTAACTGCCGAGTTGGCTTATCAGAATATGACTTTAGAGGGGCTTAATCGACTTATTGGCGACGCATTACCTGAACAACCAGTAACCTGTTCTCAGCCTGAGATCATTATTGACAGCGCCCAACGTCATGCTCCATTCCCGTTAACACCCATTCAGCACGCTTACTGGATTGGTCGTACTCAGGCCATTGATTTCGGCGGTGTCGCGTGTCACGTCCTATTTGAATGGGATTTGACACTGGATAGTTTTGATATTCCGCGTTTTGAACAGGCATGGAATGCTTTAATTCAGCGTCATGGCATGTTGCGCATGGTCGTGGATGAAGACGGACAACAAAGAATTTTGTCTGAAACGCCTTGGTATGTGTTATCACAAGATGATTTGCGGATGTTGGATGAAATCGCTTGCCAACAGGCGCTGGTTCAGCGTCGTCATACGCTTTCTTACCAAGTCCCGCCAGCAGAACAGTGGCCGTTGTTTGAAGTTTCTGTTTCTCTGCTACCGAATGCACGCTGTCGCTTACATATGAATCTGGATCTGTTGCAGTTTGACGTACAGAGTTTCCGGATCATGATGGACGATTTGCAACGCGCTTACCACCAGCAACCCCTGATCCCGCAGGTGTTTACTTTCCGTGACTATGTGATGGCGGAACAAGCTCAACGGGCAAGTAAAGAGTGGCAGGCATCATGGGCATATTGGCAGGAACAATTACCTTCGTTGCCTCCGGCGCCAAGATTACCGCTGAATCCGCAACTGCCCCAGCGTAGTCAGCCACAATTCACAACTTATGAAGGTCGATTAGCACAATCTGATTGGCAAATGCTTAAACAACGCTGGCAACAATGGGGCGTGACTCCTTCTGCCGGTCTGCTGACGCTGTTTGCTCATACTCTGGAATGGTATAGCCGTCATCCGCTGTTTACTCTCAACCTGACATTCTTTAACCGGCAACCTTTCCATCCAGAGGTTCAAGATCTGATTGGTGATTTTACCTCAGTCATGTTGATGGATTTTGATTTACGCAAAATAATCTCCTTGCGTGCCAGCATGGAGAAAACACAAGCTTTGCTGTGGCAACGGCTGAGCCATAACTATGTCAATGGTGTTGAGGTGTTGCGAGAACTTGGCCGTCAACAAAATGGTGAAGCTCAAAGCAGGCAACCGCTGACGCCGGTAGTTTTCACCAGCATGTTGGGAATGGCACAAGAAGGCGTCGCCATTAAACAATCCATCACTCAGTTACTGGGTGATCCAGTCTTTGTTCTGAGTCAAACCCCGCAAGTCTGGCTGGATCATCAGGTCATGGAAGTGGATGGTGATTTACTGTTTAACTGGTACTGCATGGATGATGTATTGGCACCGGGGGTTATTGAAGCACTATTTGCCGTTTATAATGCTCTGTTAGTGCAAATTTGCCATCAGCCTGACTGCATAGAACATTATGATCTTCATATCCCCCCTTCCGGTCATACCCGTTATAACTTCTGGCCGCAACAACCTGAATTGCATCAAGCTGAACAATATTTGCGTACTAAACCTGAAGTACGGTTGGCAGAAATTCAGCCACGTCAGGACGACACGCAAGGTTATAACTTATGGCTGGTGGCAGAAGATAATTTGCCATTATCGCTACCAGAACCATTGTCAATAAACACCGATGTGTTACCGCTGCCTGAGTTGGCAGAACAACAGTCATTTGAGCGTTCCTGGCAACACATTGAACAGCAAGCGTTATTTGGTCTGAGCCAGACATTACTGCGTCATAATCTGTTCACTTATCCTCAGCAATGTCACTCTCGTGCAGAGATTGAACAACGTTTACAACTGGCACCACAGTATCAGCGTCTTCTTACCCAATGGCTGACGTTATTAAACAACCAAGGATTGATTGAAAAAACCGCTGATGGATACCGTTGTCTGCAACCGCTTACTCATGTTCTTGCTCCTACAGCAAAACTGGACGATGCCGTATGGTGTCAAAAGATTAGCCGTTATGTTGCAACATGTATCGAGCAACATGATGCCCTGCTTGCCGGGCGAGGTAATGCGTTGGAACTGCTGTTTGCCGATAAACAGACCACTGCCAGCCTCTATAGTGAGAATCCAGCGTTACGATGCCTGAACCAAACTGCCGCTGAAATTGTCCGGCAATTGAGTCAAGTATCTGATCATTTCACTGTACTGGAAGTCGGTGCAGGAACTGGAGCAACCTCATCGAAGGTGCTTAAGCACAATGCACAATCGATTGAACGCTATCACTTTACCGATGTTTCGCCGCTATTCCTGGATGATGCACGCCAGTTGCTCAATCATTATGGCGAAACTGTAAAATTTGCGCTGTTCGATATTAATCAGCGTATTGATTTTAGCCAGCATCCTGAATCCGGTTATGACCTGATTATGGCGGTTAACGTGTTACATGATGCAACCCATCTGCGAAACACCTTGCAACGCCTGTCACGGTTACTAAAAACCGGTGGATGGTTGCTGATTATTGAATCGACGAAACGCGAAAGTGCGATGCAACTCGCCAGTGTTGGTTTTATTGAAGGCATTAATGCCTGGAGTGATGATCGCGGCGATAGTGCATTGATGGCGCTTGCGGACTGGCGTAAGTGCTTGGAGAAATCTGGCTATCGGGTTTCATTGGAATGGCCGGGGCAAGATGGACCAGAACTGCATCAACAACTGATTCTGGCGCGTGCTGAACGGCAAACACGGCTCAATATCAGTGAAATAGCGGCACAATTTTCCACTTTGCCTTATTCATTGCATGTTCAACAGCAAGAACAATTACCATTGATCATGACCGCTAAAGAGAGCGTAGCACAGCGATCAACTCTGGAAGCAGTACAACCGGAAACAGCGGATAACCAGCTCCATGATAATATAGAGCAGCAGGTAATCGCGCTCTGGTGTTCACTGCTTCCTCAGCCAATACAGCGCCACAGTGATTTTTTCCAAAGTGGCGGTGACAGCTTAATTGCTACCCGAATGGTGGTGCAATTGCGTCGTCAAGGTTACGAACAGGCAAATCTGCAACAGCTTTTTGAACATCCTAAATTGAGTGAGTTTTGTCGCACCTTGCGAATAGTTGAAACAACACCCGCTACACAGGCTGTTCCACTTGAGGCTAAGCCAGCATCGGAGCAGACGCTTCCACTGACTGCGTTGCAATATGCCTATTGGTTAGGCGAAAGCCAGCTATTCCAATTTGGTAACGGCATTGCGCATTTCTACGCTGAACTGGCTATTAACGATCTTGATCTGCCACGTTTTACCGCAGCTTGGAACCGTGTGGTGAGCCATCATGCGCAATTACGTGGCTATGTGAAGGATGGGCAATATCATATTCTGCCGGAAGTGCCCTGCTATACCCCGACGGTAATTGACTGTCGTAACATGATGCCTGATCAACGCGAGACAAAACTCGCTGATGCCCGCGATATCTTGCGCACTAAAGGTGTTCCTAGCGATAACTGGCCGCTGTTTGATTTGACGCTATATCGTACTGATGACCGGGTATGTTTATTGCATTTGACTATCGACCTACTGGTTGCTGATGGCAAAAGTCTGACGTTAATCCTACGCGATTTGCAACGCGGATATCAGGAACTTAACTGGCAGCCAGAACCACCGGCAGCGACTATTAGTGACTATATTCAAGCACTGGAGGATGAGAAAACGGGGGAAGCCTGGCAACAAAGCCAGCAATATTGGCTTAATCGCTTACCTTATCTGCCTGATGCTCCTGTGTTACCGTTAAAAGATCATCAGTCACAAGAACTTAATCAACAATGTCTGACGGGATATATCAGTCCGCAACAATGGCAGCGTTTGCAACAACGTGCAGCAGAATACCGAGCTTTACCATCACAGGTTATGCTGACGTTATTCACCCATATTCTAGCGGTATGGAGCAACAGCGAGCATTTCACCATCAATGTTCTGCATGGCAACCGACTGTTAATGCCGCAACATTGCGATACGCTGGTCGGAAATCTGTCTACTACATCATTATTGGAAGTGGATTTACGCAATAGCACAGGATTCAGTGACGCGCTAAGTCGGATACAGAAACAGTGGTTAGCTGATCTGCAACATGCTCTATTTGACGGACAACTGGTACTCCGAGAGAAAAATCAGCACCGTCACAATCTAAACGCCGGTATGCCGATTGTGTTCAACGATACAACCGGTACTGCGGGCCAGGGGCCATCAGGGCTGGGAACGCTGAATCTCTTTGGTGCGCAAACACCTCATATTTATCTCGACTGTATGCTGATTTCCGGTTCAGATGGTGGCGTTATCATTCAATGGGCAATTTTGCCGCAACTGTTCCAGCCACAAGTTGCAGAAAACATGTTTGCGCATTATCAGGCTAGTGTCGTCGCCCTGCTTGAACCCGATTACCAATGGAGCACCTTACTTCCAGAGTGGCTCCCGGTAAGTGATCGGATTTTGTGCCAAGATAGTAATGCGACAAAGAATGTGTTTCCGCCCCACACACTCTGTTCGTTAATTGAGCAGTCGGTAAATCGCTACCCACAACGTACCGCTGTAGTCGATGCTTATCGTCAAATCGATTACCGCACTTTGTGGTCACAAAGCCTGACGCTGGCTGCCCATCTACAAGCACAAGAAAATCAGCATTCGCCTCTGATTGGCGTGGTGATGGAAAAAGGTTGGGAACAGATTATCGCGGTTATAGCGATTTTATTGGCGGGACGGGCTTATCTACCTATTGATGCCAGCTACCCGCAACAACGCATCCATCAGCTATTGGCATCAGGAGAAGTTGATATTGTATTGACTCAACCTAAGTTTGCTCAACAGCTGAGTTGGCCTGATGGTGTACAGGTTATCTCTCTGGATGAAATATTACTTAACCGCTTGCCGAAAAATACCGGTGAACAGCGTTTGTCTGCCCATCCTGAGGATTTGGCTTATGTGATTTTCACATCAGGTTCTACTGGCAAACCGAAAGGCGTGATGATAGATCATCAAGGTGCTGTTAATACCATTCTTGATATTAACCAACGTATTGCTCTCAATGAACACGATAGCGTACTGGCAATATCAGAATTGACATTCGATCTTTCAGTTTATGATCTGTTCGGTACTTTAAGTTGTGGGGCAAAACTAGTTATTCCTTCTCCTGGTGACAGCCGACAACCTGACAAGTTATTGACGCGGTTACAACAAGAATCAGTCACAGTTTGGAACTCTGTTCCGGCATTTGTACAACTGCTTGAGGAGTACGCCAGAGATTATCCGCACTCCTTAGAGAGTCTGCGCTGGATATTGATGAGTGGTGATTGGATACCAACCAGTTTGCCAGAAAGATTATCTGCCCTTCACCCTGCCCTGAATATTCTTAGTTTGGGCGGTGCAACTGAAGCGTCAATCTGGTCTATTGCCTATCCTATCGTTCAGGTTGATCCAAACTGGCGCAGCATTCCATATGGAAAACCACTGGCTAATCAGACTTTCTATGTGCTTAATGCAACGCTTTCACCCTGCCCGGTTTGGGTAACGGGGGAACTCTATATTGGTGGACAAGGGTTAGCGCTAGGCTACTGGGCTGATTTAGAAAAAACTGCACAAGCCTTTATTACCCATCCTCAAACCGGTGAACGGTTATACCGCACTGGTGATTTAGGGCGCTGGCGGCCAGACGGTAATATTGAGTTTCTGGGACGCAATGATCATCAGATTAAGATTCGTGGCTATCGGATTGAGTTAGGCGAGATCGAACACCGCTTATGCGAGCATCCGGATATACAACAAGCGTTAGCGTTTGCACATACTACGTCAACCGGTGCATTGCAACTCGTTGCGGGTGTGCGTTTATCTGATGAAGCCCCGCTATCTACAGAGCTTTTACCGGTTCTGCCTCATTGGTTGCAACAGACCTTGCCCGTCTGGATGTGTCCACAGCGATTTATCATTCTTGATACGATCCCTGTATCCGACAATGGCAAAATTGACAGACGCGCATTGGCAGTTTTGGTTGAGGAAGCGACACAGGATATCAATCCAACATCAGTTGCTTGCAGTGTGATAGAACAAGCTGTGTTGAACCTTTGGCAATCAGTATTGGAACAACAAGCTATCAGTGTGCATGAGAGTTTCTTTACGTTAGGTGGAGACTCTCTGGCGGCGGTACGGTTAATGGTGAAAATCAATCAGACTTTTGACCGTCAATATCCACTCAGCCTGTTACAAACTTACGATACCGTACACTCTTTGGCTGAATTCATTGAACATCAGCCAGAAAACCCTTGCCAAGGGGTGATATTGAACGAGGGAAGCGTTGAACAACCTGCCCTGTTTATCGTCCATCCTATTGGTGGGCATCTGTTAGGGTATCGTCATTTAGCAGCCAATTTCGGTGACCAACGCATGATTGGGTTGGCATTTTCGCCAGATAATTTAAATACAGATACTCCTTCTGTGGCAGCGTTGGCGGCTGACTATATCAGTCAAATCCGAGCTTTCCAGCCACAAGGACCTTATGCCTTGGCAGGATGGTCGTTCGGTGGATTGGTGGCTTATGAAATGGCTCATCAATTACGTGCGGTGGGTGAAAGTGTTTCTCAATGTATCCTGATTGACTGCTTTGCGCCAAATGTGCGCACCGATTTGACGCTGAATGAAACATTTTGTCATCGTCATTTCTTGCTCGATTTGCAGGGGCAATTCCCTGGTCTGACGTTGAATAATCATGTTATCGCAGCTGATACTAAGACTTTCCTTAATGCGTTGCACGATGCCTTGCCGCAATCTGCCAAGATTGATAGCTCGCTGACCGCACTTTATGACGTGTGGCGTCATAACCTGAATGCGTTGCTTGACTACTGTCCGCCGCAGACTTCACAGCCTTTCTGGCTTATACGGGCAGCACAGGCACTACCTGATTTTATGGATTATCTCGATCCAACCACTATCGCCTCAATCGATCTTGGCTGGCAGGCTTTTGGGCCAGTCAATGTGACACAACTTGCGGGCGATCATTACACCTTGTTCCAACATGAACATGTTGGCTCATTGGTTACTTGTCTGAAAGATATCTTGAATTCAGTACCAACCACTAATTTTGTTAAGGAGAACATATGATAAAGCCACGGCGGGTTCTGATTGCCGGTTCGAAATTTGGCGAATTATATCTTAATGCGTTCTTACAACCTCAGTCTGGTTTGGAATTAGCCGGTATTTTGGCACAGGGCAGTGCTCGCTCGCAGCAACTTGCCTGTGATTTTAATGTGCCCCTATTCCGCTCACTGGATGAACTACCAGATGATATTGATATTGCCTGCGTGGTAATACGGGCGGAGGTTATTGGCGGCAAAGGCGATCAGCTCACTCAGGCACTTTTGGCGCATGGAATTTCTGTCATTCAGGAACACCCCCTTGATGCCGAAGCCATTAAAAGACATCAATTAACCGCAAACAAACATGATGCAATGTTTTGGGTAAATAGCTTTTATAGCCAATGTCATGCTGGAAGAAGTTGGTTACATGCGGCGCGGCAAATCACTCACTTATCACAGCAACGTCCGGTAAGTGGTTATCTGACAACCAGTCGCCAATTGCTATTTTCCGCGCTCGATCTGTTGTTACAGGCATGTCACTGTCCGGAACAGATGGAGATAGTCTATGTCGGTCAGCGAAGCAGTGCATTTCATTGCTTTGAACTTAGCTTCGCAGGGACAACAGTAACATTAAACGTGCAATCCTATCTGGACCCGAGAGATCCCGATATGCACAATCTGGTAATGCATAAAATGACGCTGATCTGGCCTGTCGGTTATCTTACGCAGGAAGCCAGTTACGGGCCGGTCATCTGGACACCCGTTCTTCATGCACCTGATCATCTGAACAACGAACAAAGCCTCTACCTGAATGCCAGCCAGCCGGATGATAACTATCTGTACCAAGCAACATCACAAATTCTTTGTCCGGCAACCAAAAACTGGATGACAGCATTTGAATGTGATGGTGCTAAAGGTGTGGCATTTCTGCTCAATACCTTAGGTTCTGTATTGAACGGTGCCCTCTGCCCACCGGCTTTTGCTTACGATTACCAACTGCGGTTAGCAGGTTTATGGCAACAAATTTTGCGTATTATGGGAGAGCCTGTTACTCAGGATTTATCGTCCCCTGTTTGGATTGAGCCAGCAAAATTGATGTTAACTAAGGAAGAATGTTGATGACGTGGTCACTCCCTACACACCCGATGATTCGTCCTTGCCTGACGACTCACGGCAAACCCAAATACACGCTGTTAATCTGCCCCTTTGCCGGGGGCAGTACCAATGCATTCCGCCACTGGTCCACACTAGAAAATTCAGATATAGCGGTTTCACTAGTGATTTACCCCGGACGAGACAGTCGTATGACGGAAAAGGCAGCCACCAGTATTGCGACATTGGCGCAATCACTTTCTGACCTGATGGTGTCATTCACCTCCGCACAAAGAGAGAACCTGATACTTGTCGGTCACAGTATGGGGGCCCAAGTTGCTTTTGAAACTTGCCAACGCCTTGAGCAACAAAATTGTTCACCCAAGGCGCTGGTGCTTTCGGGGTGCCATGCACCTCATCTTCAATCCCGCCGCCAACTTAGCGGATTACCTGATCATGAGTTTATTGAACAATTGATTGATATCGGCGGTTGTAGCCCGATTTTGCGAGAAGATCCCGGCTTGCTTGCGCTGTTCTTGCCGATGCTACGGGCTGATTTTCTTGCTACGGAACATTATCACCGGTTCGTTCAGACTGACGCGATAAAACTGCAAACACCAACATTGCTGCTTTATGGCAGTGAAGATAAAGAGGCTTCTGCGATAGAAGTTCAGCAGTGGCAACAATGGCTTGCAGACGGAGAGCAACACCTTTCATATCGCTACAAGGAGATTGTAGGCGACCATTTTTATATTACTCAAGAACCTGAGAATTTTATTCGCCACGTTACACAATTTATACAATATGTTTGTTTACAGGAGTTCGCATAATGGCACCTTTTTCTATTCTAGGGAAAACACTTACTATGGCGCCAGACTACCTTTGGAATGGCAAAACGCTGGACCAACAACTTGCCGGGTGGTCTGGTATTTGGGGTGATAAAACAGCGCTGATCTATCAAGAACAACAACTAACTTACCGTGAATTGCACCAATTCGTAGAGAGATTGGCCAGCGGACTATTTCGTCGTGGGATCCGTCGTGGGGATAACGTTATGGTACAACTGCCTAACCGTATCTCCTTTGTCGTTACCTGTTTTGCCCTGTTCAGGCTCGGTGCTCATCCGGTGTTATTAATGCCGACACAGCGGACTCATGATGTTCATGCTCTTTGCCAGATTGCACTCCCGGTTGCTTACATTATCCCTGATTGCTTCCATGATTTTGACTACCGAAAAATGGCACGAGAAATTGTGGCATCTTGCCCCGATCTAAAACACATTATTGTTGATGGAGAAGCGGAAGAATTTACCGCATTGGCATCCATTGATGATGAACCGGTAAATATTCCCGGCCCAAGTTATGGTGATATTGCTGTATTGCTGCTTTCTGGCGGAACAACCGGTACACCGAAACTCATTCCCCGTACTCACGATGCTTATACCTATGATTTTGTGCTGTCAGCCCGTCTGTGTACGGTAAATACAGAAAGTGTTTATCTAGCCGTATTGCCTGTGGCACATAACTTCACACTAGGCAGTCCCGGTATTTTGGGCACCCTTTCCCAGGGCGGAAGTGTCCTTCTGAGTGATACCGCCAGTTTTGATGAGGCCATGCCGCTAATCGAGCAACACAAAGTGACCCATCTGGCATTAGTACCAGCTCTGGCTCGGCTCTGGGAACAGGCTCGCGACTGGGAACAAAGCGATCTTTCATCCTTACGCTGTTTGCAAGTGGGTGGTGGCAGGTTGACACCAGAACTAGCGGAGCAAGTAATAGCACGCCTTGGGCCTTTGCAGCAGGTGTTTGGTACAGCGGAAGGATTACTCTGTTATACCCGATTGGATGATCCCCACGAGGTCATCATTAATACCCAAGGGCGTCCGTTATCAGAAGAAGATGAGATCAAAATTGTTGATACCAATTTACAACCTGTAGTACCCGGCGAGGTAGGAGAACTGATTACACGTGGTCCCTACACTATTACGGGATATTACCGTGCAGAGCTGCATAATACCGTGGCTTTCACCGCCGATGGGTTCTATCGCACCGGCGATCTGGTTCGTATGACCTCAGATGGCAACCTGATCGTTGAGGGCAGAATTAAAGAGCAGATTAACCGCAGTGGTGAGAAAATTTCGACCCAAGAAGTTGAGACCTTGCTGCTGCAACACCCTAACATTGATGATGCCGTTGTCATTTCTGTGCCTGATGAACTGTTGGGTGAACGAACCTGCGCCTGTTTACCTAACAACGGCAATCAACCGGAACCGGGGCAGATAGCGGCATTTCTACAACAGAAAGGGGTTCAGCGTCATAAAATTCCTGACCAATGGTTGTTTGCCCCATATTGGCCACTCACCACCGTGGGAAAAATTGATAAACGCCGCTTGGTACAGATGGCACAAGCAGAACATGGTCGCCCAATGCAGCAATATCATGAACAAACTGTTGTTATTACCAGCACTCCGTTAGATTTGATCACACATTTGCTTTCAGACGACGATGCACAACCTTATATGCTCTATGAAACAAAAGGTGAATGGTCACTTGGGATAGGCTGTGCAGCAACCATTAGTGCAGATGCATCGGGACAATTAATTGATCCACAAGGTAATCGTCATCCATACGATATCAACACGTTAAGCCAAAAACTTGAACAGGCGCTCAATGCTCTTCCTATTCAGAATTGGCGGGCTTATGGAAGAACTTTATTTGAATTCTCCCATATGACCTATGGGTTGCTATTAGCACAACAAAACGAAGCGTTAATAAAAATCACTATTCCACAGCATGAATTACGCATAACTCAAGGACAGGTTCTGATACGAACTCTCGAAGAGAGTCAACTCGCCATATTGAGGGAGAAAATCAGACGGGCTGATCAATTAGGCACACCTGCTTTCTCATGTACAGAAGATATGGAAATTATCAATACGTCAGATGCGGCGAAACGTTATCAAGATAACGTCGCCAATGCGGTTAAGGATATTGCCGCAGGCCACTACCAGAAAGTGATCCTGTCACGTCAGGTTGAGCTTGGCTCGGATATTGATATGCCGCACAGTTACTGGTTAGGCCGCCAAGCTAACACACCTGCCCGCTCCTTCTTCTTACGTGATGAAGATTTCTCTGTTTATGGTTTCAGCCCGGAAACTGTGGTTGAAGCGGATGGTTCAGGTTGGGTCAGCACGCAACCATTGGCCGGAACCAGAGCATTGACACATGACAAGGATCAAGATCGACGGTTGAGAGCAGATTTGCTTTCTGACCCGAAGGAGATCTCTGAACATGCTGTTTCGGCTAAATTAGCATTAGAGGAACTGGCACCGATTTGTCAGGCTGACACACTTTGTGTATCAGAGTTTATGGCGATTCGTGAACGGGGTTCCGTACAACATTTAGCATCACGGGTAAAAGGATTGCTACAAACAGACAAAAATCGTTGGGATGCGTTCATCGCTCTGTTCCCGGCAGTCACCGCTTCGGGGATACCGAAAAAACCTTCTTTACAAGCAATTTCACGTTATGAAGGCGAACCACGTCGGCTTTATAGCGGTTGTGTCATGTTATTAGATAGCTCAGGTAAACTAGATGCGGCGCTGGTATTACGTTCTCTCTATCAGCATCAAGGGCGCTGTTGGCTCCAGGCTGGCGCAGGGTTGGTCAGAGATTCAAAACCAGAAAGAGAATGGCAGGAAACTTGTGAAAAACTTGACTGCATTATGAAATACGTTCGCCGCTACCCCGGAAAAAAGAGTAAATGAAGTAATAACACCTCTGGGAAAACCAGAATTGTTTCTGGTTTTCCCTAGACGACTCATTTTCTACTATGCTTAATCAGTCACCTCTAATTTTTCCTTCTGTGACAACCAGTAACTTAAAAAAACCAAACAAATAGATATCAGCTTGCAACTATTCTTGCTGGTGCCCATTTTACTTGGAGGCAATAAATATGTTTTCTCGTCGTGATATCTTGAGGGCATCCGCAATTGGCGCGGCGGCTGCTAGTATGGGTAGTATGATTAAATCCGCTGTTGCTGATGAACAGCACAATACTATTGCCGCTGGTAATAGTAAACCATCCACAAATGCTAAAAGTTTGTATAAATATAAATTCACAGATAGTAAAAAACGGGTATTGGAAAATGGATGGGCGCGGGAAGCTACGATAGAACAATTCCCGATATCTGAAGGGATTGCGGGCGTTGATATGTTACTTGAACCGGGTGGTGTGCGTGAACTTCATTGGCATGCTATTGCCGCTGAATGGGCATATATGCTTGAAGGCCATGCACGTATTACCATTATCGATCCGGAGGGCAAAAGTGAAGTAGCTGATTTTGGTCCCGGCGATGTATGGTATTTTCCCAAAGGTCATGGTCATTCCATTCAGGCGCTTGAAGATGGCGCACATTTTATTCTGACTTTTGATGACGGGCACTTCTCGGAATTTGGCACTTTCAGCATCACTGATTGGATAACACATATGCCGAAAGAAGTGCTTGAGAAAAGTGTCAACATGCCGGCATCCGTTTTTTCTAAAATTAAACAGGGTGAAGCTTACATCGTCGGTGGAGCTATCCCGCCAAAACTTCCCCTACCTGCTGACGATGGCGGATTGAACGATGCTCCACTCACCCACCGTTATGAACTCTTGAAAAATAAACCTTTCTTCGAGAACGACTCAGGGAGTATTTATCGGGCATCATCGAAGGAATTTCCCATTTCTACAACTATCACTGGTCTCATTGAGATCATCAAACCCGGCGCAGTACGTGAGCTACATTGGCATCCTAATGCCAACGAGTGGCAATACTACATTTCAGGTAAAGGACGTATGACCGTGTTTAGTTCTCATGGACACGCACAAACTGCAAAATATGGGCCGACCGACGTCGGTTACGTTCCTCAGGGATTTGGTCACTATATCGAAAATATTGGCAATGATGATCTTAAGGTACTGATTGTATTAGATAACGGTATCTACCAAGATATTTCACTTTCTGATTGGTTAGCTAAAACGCCGTCTTATCTGCTTGCGGATAACTTCAACAATAATCCCTCCGATTGGGTGGACCGTCCTAAGGATAAGCTAGTCATATCGCGCCGTAGGACTTGAGATATTACACTTTGTGGTGTATTGAAAACCTATATGACTTTGTATATCAGAAATAGCCTCGTTTACACGAGGCTTTATTTAGCAGTAGTAAAAATGATTAAAGAAATAGATGTTGATCTTAATATGTTAGTTTAATTAAAAGAATATAGAATCTTGTAAATGATAATCGTTTTACAGGTTAATCATTTTTTCACATGATTAACTTTCTCTTGTTACTTTTGTTTCCCTTTTTCGGTAATCGAAAACTACCTTTTTATCGGTAATTAGGTCAGACAAGGGTTAAAAGAATAAGCGCTTTATTCCCTGTCATGTTTAATGATTATTTTACACTTATACAACCTGCCGTGACCATCTAAAAACGTTTTGTTAACATCAAGTTATCCTATTCTCCAAGTTCGTTTGGCTTTAGTGCTTTCTCTTTTTTATTTCACTTATTAAATTATTTATTTAACTAATCTTAACGTAATGATTTAAATAGAAAAATATCAACATAAGATGTGAAAATAAAATCTTGCTAATAATTATCATGTAAAGTAATTTTATATTGAAATTAACGATTAAAGAGCCAGAGAAAACCCTATATTTAAAGCTGCAATTTATATTAATAGCGACAAATTTAGGAGCTATCTGCCAGAAGATTCATAGTTCAATAAACACTAACATGATGGAGAAATATAATGGATATAAAATCTGTAACAACTTCTAGTCTAATACAATTAACACCTGATGATAGAAGTGGATATCCACCCGTTGAAAAGCAAATAGCAGGAGATATAATACGTGTACTAAACTTTAGGCAAACAGATGAGGGTTATACTGCATCACATGGAATTGAATATCGAGCTAAGAAAATAATATTAGCGTACGCTTTAGCTGTAAGTGGTATTCATGATGTATCTCATCTTCCTGGTGACTATTATAAGAATAAAGAGACTGCTGAGATAATTTATCAAGAATATATGTCTAATCTTTCATCTGCACTATTAGGTGAAAATGGTGATCAAATTTCTAAAGATATGGCAGATGGTTTTTACAAGAATGAACTGGATTTTGAAGGTGAATATCCTCAAAATATTTGGAATATTCCTGATCTTGAAAATAAACCATTGAGTGCTTATTCAGATGACGATAAATTATTGGCACTATATTTTTTTTCTGCGCAGGAAATTCCACTGGAGGAAAATCAACAATCAAATGCCGCAAGATTTTTTAAATTAATTGATTTCTTATTTATCTTATCTGCTGTGACATCCTTAGGAAGGAGGATTTTTTCAAAAAACTTTTACAATGGATTAGAGTCTAAATCATTAGAGAATTATATTGAGAGAAAAAAGCTTTCTAAACCTTTCTTTCGACCACCGCAGAAATTACCTGATGGCAGAATAGGTTATTTGGCCGGCCCAACAGAACCGCCTAAATGGAGAGTTAGTTTACAAGAACTTAAAAATAACAAATCCAAGAATGGATTTACTAATATGGAAGGTGCTGCAAAACAAAAGTATAGCTCATTTATAAAAGAGGTGCAAAAGGGTAACGATCCACTTACAGCAGCAAAAAGTATTGGTACAGCAAGCGGCAGTAACTTGGAAAAACTGCCGAATAATTTATATAGTGTGAGGCTAAGCCAAAAAGACAGGGTAACCTTCAATCTAAATAACACTGACAGTACAATGACGATTCATAGTGTTGGAACTCATTATAAAAATATATGATGTGTGATCTCTGGCTTCGATTGACAGAACATTTTTAAGCTCTCATTTTTTCAACGGGAGTTTCATAAGGCGTTTTACCTTTCAAACCACTGTTGTGGTCTGTGATAATTGTAAAACGCCTTCCATTTAGCTAATACACTTTACTACCAAGAAAATATGGCTAGAAGAAACCGGCTCTCCATGCCAATAACGTTATAGGGTTATAATTTTTGAGGTTATTTTTGATTTCCGTAACAAAGCGCATAATATATATGACAGGATAAAAGCCAGCAAGGAATAGGCTATTATGTAAACATATATATTTATGTAATTAAATTTTTTTAATAAGAAATTATGGATAAATTCGTTATGTATTTCAATAACAAAAATATTGTGAACAAGATATATTCCTAGTATATTCTTGCTAATGTCATCTATTAAGAATGGTATTTCTCTGACATTCAAATTAACCAAGAATAAAAACAGGCACACCGAAGAAACTTGAAGGAATACATTATAAAACTTCCCATAAAAGAAAGTCATCCCCGTCTTGGATGAAATGATTGATAAAGATATCAATGATATAATAAAAAATACCAGAAATATTATATGCTTACATGAAAAAGCCTTTATTTTAGGTTTCGTTAGCCCTATATATCCACCTATCAAGAAACTAATCAAACCCTCAGATTGGAACGGAAACAAAATATTGAATGGGATTAGGGAAAAAGAGAATTTGTAATCTGTTAGTGCATTCAGCAATGTAAGATTAGAAATTATAAGCATTATAACGAGTATTTTCTTAATCCCCTTTGCATTTGTTTCATTAAATGTGTTACGCATTAGTGGTGTTAATATATATAGAGAGACAATTGCAAATATAAACCATAAATGGGTAGCATCTGATGTGGTTATACTAACATTAACATAATTTAAAAAATTAATAGTAGGCACTGTTGTAAATTTACTGATAAAATATGTGTCATACAGATAATAAAATATAAGCCAAAACAACAATACAGTTAATATCCCTTTGGATTTATTAATGATGTAATCCACCTGCTTTTCATGCTTGTTGTTTAGTAAGAAATAGCCACTGCACATAAAAAACAACGAGACCCCCAACTGACCGGCCTGCCTAAGAAAATACAAAACCACGTCATTATCATCGCGCAACAAGAAAAATAAAGTAACGTGAGAAATTACAACGAAAAATATAGAAACTATCTTTAATAAATCTATGGCTAATATTCTCATTTTTTGTCTCTTAAATAGATAAAATGAAGTTTGAAATTTTTGGGGCAAGCCTGGTCATACCTAGTTTTGATGGATGCAAACCATCGGACACTGTGCCCAAGCTATTGCTGGTCATAATATCGATATTGCCTTCATTGAATCCAGATTGTTTTAACAAATCCAGATATGGGATGGAGTGTTTTTCGCAGATTTCCCGACAAACGCTGCAATAGTCAGACAAGTAATACCCTTTGGCGTTTTTACTGTTCATGCCTCTTTGTACTGATATTGGCGTTGTTATAATAAACCCTATTCTCGTTGATGGGTATTTTTTGGTAATTCCAGTCATTAATAATTTCATGCCGCCAATAAATGTTAAAGAGGTTTTGTCTTTATAATCACCTATTTCCACTCCTCCATTGGAGCCAAAGTCAAATCCAAAATCATTTACCCCTCCCCATATTGTAATAATATCTGGATTGCTTTCCATTTTTTCATATCTTAAACACATGGCTGAATTGTCATTTTTATCTTTTTGGGCTATGCATGTTCCCCCTATTCCGTAGTTTTTCCATTCTTTTAGATCTAAATTTTTAGTCACTATTGGTTGATACCACCCTCTTTCAGTTATACTGTCACCGAGGGTAAACCAACACCCTCCCTTCAAATGCGATTGAATATAAGACATTTACTTTTATCCTTCTAAAAATAAAATGCAGACCGACTGGTTTTTTATCAGTATCGAATGTCCGCTGGAACGGACGCAGGCATTTCGATAGCGTGGTATTCAGACATTTGGCGATAGGCCGTTGTGATAATTGCTGCCTAAATTTCTCAGACCATAGAGAATATCCAAACAATTCTGCGATTAGTTTACGTTGAGTGTAATACTCATGGTTGGCAACTGGGGCGGCATGACGGAAGTCGCGATTAATCACAAATGTATAATCGCTTTCCACATCAGACAAAGCGAAACGGAAAAAAGCGTGTTTAACTTTGAAATAACCGCTTTGCAGGACACAGTAAATTTGGGAATACAGAGCCGACCGGTTTGTAGTAGGCTCCAGTTCGCTTGCTGACAGCGACAGAAATTCCAACTGTAGGCCTTCATCAAAATCAGGAAGCGCATACAGGGCGAATTGCTTCGCATCCGTTAAGGCAGAGAGTCTTTTACTTTTATTGGCAGTTTGGTCTATATGATGAGTCATCATCCTGATTCCATGCAAATCATGTCCGTATGAGGATCGCTGACCGAACAGTAAAAATGAATTTCGTCACTGCGGTTGGATCTCGAATGAAGTTGTCTCATATAAATAGTACGATATCAACCCCTTTTATGCCCCTTTAATCGTACACATTCATGACAGAAATATGGATTGGTGATCATAAACAAATTATTGATCAGGTACTAAAAAATGCTGATAGTGATAATTAGTTTGCTAAAGAAGTGCCTGATAAATTAGCTGAAGAGAAAAATGAATCTGAAACATAATATTGAGTTACTGACCACCTGAGTTTAATAACAAAAATGCCGATCTTGAATATCGGCATTTTGCCATGAAAGAGAAGATTAATTTAATGCTTTAATGCTCCAATTTTATCCCGGCTCAGTCCGGTACTGGTGGCAATAATGTCCAAACTCACGCCATGCCGTAATAAGGCACGAGCCGTTTCCAGTTTACCTTCCTCTCGGCCTTGCTCGCGCCCTTTTTCGTTTCATGCTCCGGAGATTGTTCAATCAGTTGATGGACAAAGTGTGAGAGATCCAGAGTATGTCCATTTAGTAAAATATAGCGTAACACCACATTGCGCTGCTCGACTGTATTATACCTTCCATTCAAGAGTTCCACCAATTGGGGGACCCATTCCAACATATCCCAGAAAAAAATACTTCAATAATTAAAATATTAATATAAAACAATTAATTAAATAAAAAATAACCAATAAAAAATACCAGAATGTACACACATATGTACAAACCGAAAAAGCACTCATATGAAGCATAGTGATTGATTTTATACTATTAGCGGGAGATGCGGGGATCAGTTCTGAGATGAGGAGGAGATCGTAAAGCCGGATTATCTCCGGCTCCGTTCTGCCTGTACGGCAGTGAACATCAAACATGTAACATGTCTTTTACTTCGGCACTTCCGGCCACTGCACATCAGGCGCTTGATTCACATCTACACGCGTAAGCAATACTCTGTATTTCTTCCATTCGAGTAGAGCGGCTTTCTCTGAGTCAGTAGCAACTTCTAAGTCAACAGAGTCTTGTAGCAATGAGAGTGTTTCATTTGCTTGTTGTAACAGTGCTGCTTGTTGTTGCTTCGCTTCATTAATCTGATGAGATTTGAGAAGGTCTTTATCAACTACCCATTCTTTACCATCCCACTTATCGAAATCTGTGGGAGGTTTCTTGAAGGTTAGCGTATCCGGCAGTTCACCGATTTCAGTAATTTCAGTCGGAGCGCGAGTTAACGTGTCGTAAGCTGTTTTGCCACGGTAATCCGGGAGGATTTGCCAGCACTTACCGTCTTCACTGCGACAAACAGCTTTATCGTGAGAATCTGGAAGTTGTGGCGCATCGGGATAAGCACCGGCTGATAGATTGACACCGAGCATGACATACTCAATGTCTGAAATTGTGAATTCTCTCGTTATCTGATTCGAGTGATAAACCTTTATCCAGCCTGTTTGAATAGCCAATCCGTCTTTACCCAATACGGCTGTTTCGTGTTCTAAAGAGTACTTTTGTTCTGTCATTATGCTGCTCTCACTATGTAGTTAAATGCAACGTTGCGGGGGCGGGTTTCGTTGCCTCCCGCCCCATATGTCGATACTTTCGTCGATGACACATCGTTTTCAACAACGACCCATGTACTGGCGGAACTATTAACACCAACAGCCATCCTGCCCGTTGGCAAAAATGGCTATGGGATTTATTCTCGTCAGCTTGCCACGACCCACACACCCGACCAGGATCAACACCACGGCTATCATCCCAACCTCGGATAAACTCGCCCCCTTAAATCGGGTACTCTGCCGGCAGGATAAGCTTCTGCTAGCTTTGGGTATAAAGACTTATCGAATGATTGACCATTGCACGTAAGATAGCCAACTGGTGTGTAGCGGTGGGGGTATGGAATAGGGACGCCGACAGGGACGTTAATATCATCA